>NZ_JADQBD010000084.1:0-10012 GCF_017808115.1 Chryseobacterium sp. RR2-3-20
AAATTTGAAAAAAATGAAAATGGTTTTTGCTAGAGATTGGTTCTCCTATCGACTTTCAGTTTACAGTAGCCCGCACCTCGCAAAGCCCCTTTCCGTTATGCACAATGCGTTTGCGACAGTGCTAAAATCAACTTCAAGTCATAAAATTGACTTTCCAACAAAAATTACCCCAAATTAATTTCGTATTTTTACCAAATGGAACAGAAAGAGAAACTGACGATTGAAAAGTTAATTGAAGAAGCCCAAATATTCTGTGTTGAACAATCGAAATTTCAACACAAGGAACTTTATGGAGTAACCGACGGAAAAGCAGTAGGAACACTTATTGAACATAAATTCCAAACTCACTTAAACGACAAATATGAGGTTTTAGTAGGTTCTTCAGCAAGAGGAATTGACTTACCTTCTGATGATATTCAGACTGATATTAAAGTAACGTCTATCAGACAACCTCAATCATCTTGTCCTTTTAAAGACGCTAAACAAAAAATTTTCGGATTAGGTTATAATTTACTTGTTTTTGTTTATGATAAATCTGACGACCCAAAAACACAAACAGCAATTTTAAACTTTGTTAGTTGTTCTTTTGTTCACAAAGAACGAACAGCTGATTATACAACAACTTTCCGTTTACGTGAAATGGTAAAAGATGGAGCAAACGAAGCTGACATTATTGCTTATTTACAAGACAAAAATATTCCTGCTGACGAAATCACGTTAGCCAAAGTTGCAGAACAAATTTTACAAACACCACCAGAGCAAGGTTATTTAACCATTTCAAACGCTTTGCAATGGAGATTACAATATCAAAGAATTGTAGCCTTGACAGACGATATTCCAGGAATTGATAAAATTGTAAGCTACAATAAACCAAAATAAAAATGCAAATCTTTGAAGGAAATATTACTCATTCCGCTTTAGACTACTTAAAAAGTAATCTAAAAGAAGACATATGCTTCAAAGAAGCTAATAATTTGTTGTTTAATTCTTTTGGTATTGTTGATTTTTTTGAAACAGAGGAAGAATTAAAAAACTTAATTATTGCTATTTCCGAAAGCCAAAATATTGTTTCTGAACCTGACAGAACCGAATATGGAGATTTTCAAACCAATCTAAATTTAGCTAATAATGTCGCTAAAATTTTGGCTAACAAAAGCAGTTTGCCACAAATCATTATTGAACCAACTTGTGGTAAAGGAAATTTTATTTTAGCTTCTCTTCAACAGTTTCAAAATGCGGAAAAAATCTATGGAATAGAGATTTACAAACCTTACGTTTGGGAATGCAAATTCAATATTATTGATTTCTATCTACAAAATTCAAAAGAGAACAAACCTGTAATTTCAATCATTCACAGTAGTGTTTTTGACTATAATTTCAAGCAATTAGCGAAAGAAAATAGAGATAAGGAAATTTTAATAATTGGAAATCCACCTTGGGTTACAAATTCACAATTAGGAAGTTTAAATTCTTCAAACTTACCAAAAAAGCGAAACTTTAAAAACCATAACGGACTTGATGCAATAACAGGAAAAGGAAACTTTGACATTGCGGAATTTATTACAATAAACCTTATTGAAACCTTTCAAAAAATGAAAGGTCAAATAGCTTTGTTGGTTAAAAATTCTGTGATTAAAAATATCGTTTATGAACAAGAAAACAACAAATTTGGAATTTCTGAAATCGAACGATATTACATTGATTGCAAGAAAGAATTTAATGTTTCGGTTGAGGCTTCCCTATTTACTTGTAAGTTGAATACAGAACCTGAATTTGAATGTGAAGAATTGAATTTGTATAATTCCAAAAATACTGATAGAACAAAAGCAAGAAGCAAAAGAAGATTTGAAGAAAGAAAACGATTTGGTTGGATAAAAAGGAAATTTGTATCCAACATTGACGCTTATTTTAGTAACCAACAAATAGATGGTGTTTGTCCTTTTGAATGGAGACAAGGTATAAAACACGATTGTTCTTCCATAATGGAATTGGACAAAGTGAACGGACACTTTGTAAACGGACTTAAAGATGAAATTAAATTGGAAAATGACTTGGTCTATGGGCTTTTAAAAAGTTCGGACTTGAAAAATACTGTCATTTCAGAGTCGAGAAAATTCACAATCGTAACACAAAAAAAAGTAGGACAAGAAACCAATTATATCAAATATGATTATCCCAAAACTTATGAATATTTGACGGAACATCAAGAGGTTTTTAATGGAAGAAAATCATCTATTTATAATAACAAACCACCGTTTTCAATTTTTGGAGTTGGAGATTATTCTTTCAAACCATATAAAGTAGCCATTTCAGGGCTTTACAAAACTTTTCATTTTACATTAGTTTTACCACAAAATGAAAAGCCTTTAATGCTTGATGATACTTGTTATCTTCTTGGTTTTGACAATTTAGAATTTGCAGTTTATACTTTTTTGCTACTTAATTCTGAAACGAATGTTCAGTTTTTGCAATCTATCACATTTTCCGATGCAAAAAGAACATTTACAAAAGATGTTTTAATGCGTATTGACCTTTTGAAATTAGCAGAAAATATTGAAAATTCGGTATTACAAACAGGACTGAATGAAATAAACGAAACGTATAATTTCAACTTGACTTTAAACTTATGGGAAGATTTTATTGAAGAAATGCAACCCATTAAAAGCGGACAAATGCAACTCTTCTAATTCGCACTGTGCATAACATCGGTTTTGCAAAAGAGCGGGTTTCGTTCAAGATTGAAAGTTTGTACATTTTAATCCGCAAAACCATTTTTATTTTGCTCTTTTTTGTAATTTAGCAAAAGTAATAAATGGTTTTGCTACGTTGGTACAAAGTTGAAAGTTCCGTCTTTCTAATCCGCTCCTTCGCAAAGCCGTGAACCGTTAGCTGTCACCCTAAACGAACGACAGTGCATAAATCAACGCACGGACAAATGACAAAAAAAGCCAACGCTCAAAAAACAAATGAGGTGCAACCAACCGCTCCAAGCCAACGTTATTGCACCACATTTGTTTTTTACCAACCGCACATCCAACATTCGACAGACACGTTTACGGAAAACCGTATTTTTCATTCACAACAACTTTCTATATTTACAACATATAAATTTTAAAATCAAATACTATGAGTAACATCACAGAAATTCCAGACGTTGCATCGTCAAGAACATTTCATCAATTAGGTATTTTAGTGCTTGACGGAAGTGGCTCTATGCAACATTATATCGGAGATGGAAACCGACCTTTAGCTGATAACGTAAACGTTGCTGTAAGGGACTTTTTAGGTTTTTTCAAGAATAGTTCAATCAAAAATAACTTCTCAATTGCAGTTGTAACTTTTGATGATAATGCAACTATTCACACTCCTATCACTCCGTTAGAAGATATTGACGATTATGCTGACTATAATCCAGTAAACAATGGGCACGGTGGTAGAACCTTTATTGGTGGTGCGTTGCAAAAAGCGGAAGAACTTGCAAAAGAATTTTTATCTTCTCCCGAAGCACTTCAAAATAGTATTGACCATAAAGTAAGTATTATCGTTTTGTCTGACGGTTTATGTTTAAAAGCGGATGAAACGCTTAACATTTCAAAACAAGTAAAAGAAAACGACAAAATTCAAATTTGCACAACCTTGTTCTTAGCTAAAGAGCAAATTGGAGAAGAAGAAACTAAGTTAGCTAAAAACGTTCTTCTTGATGTTGCTTCTGCACCTAACTTTTTCAAGACAAGTTATTCAGAAAATGATTTGAGACAATTTTTCACATCGTCTCTATCTGCAAATACGAAGTATGGAAAATCAGACATTTAATTTACTTACCGCAACAGGAACGATTACAAATAAGTCGGAAAATCAAGATGCACATATTGAGCTTGAAAATTCAATTATTGTTGCTGACGGTTTAGGAAGTCTATCTTTTGCTGGGGTGGCTTCTCAAATAGTTGTACAAAGTATCAATGCAGAATTGCTGAACAATTTTGGGAAGTCTGAAAGAACAGACTTCAAACAAATTTTTGAAAATGCAAAGAGCAAATTGATTAGTCAAGCATCTGAAACAAACAATGACCCAAACCATTACGGAACAACTGTAATAGTTGCATTAGACAAACAAAAAGAATTGGAAATTGCGTACGCAGGAAATGGAGCAATATGGCATATAAAAGGAAATTTTAACGAATTTCCAAATACTTATTTATTTCCGTGGAATGCTGTAAATCTATTAAATCCTCATTCTATACCACAAGGAGGCAAAGAAGCTTTATATAGATTAATTTCCGCAAATTCTTCTTTTCAAGAAGCAGAACCAAGTATAATCAATTTGAAGAAAGATAATTTCTTCGGAGATATATTAATGATTTGTACTGACGGTATTTTTTCTAATGACCAGTTGAATATGGGAAGCAATTCCGCTGGCAAATGGATAAAGTTCGAAGAAACGATGAACTTGTTTTTTCAAAAGCTAAAGATATATTTTGAAGAAATAACTGAACCTAATCGAGAAAACTTAAACGAGTTTATTAAGAATTATTTAGAAGCAATAAAACCAATAATTGATGATGATGCAAGTATTGGTATTCTAATCACACCACAGGTTTTGCAGTATCAAAATAATAAAAGAGTTGAAAAAAACAATAACCTTTTAAATAATGAAGTAATTGAAAACAATCCAGCTCAATAGCAACCTTTACAAAACTACCAATCTAAACAATGAGTTTGACAACATCAATCACATTGTTATTGAAGACAAACCTTTTGCAAGTGGTGGGTTTGGCGAAGTATATCTATGCAAATCAGCCAATGGTAAAACATTAAAAAGCATTCAAGTAATAAAAATACTATTGAATGATGGAACAGGTAGCGATGAAAGAGGATTTAATACTATTAGAAGATTTCAAGATGAAATTTCAAAATACAATCAAAAACTAAAAGATAATAACGAAAAAACCTTAGACAAGGTAAACGGACTTGGTGCTTTACCACAATTTAGTTTTGAAGGAACACTTAATAATAAAAGAGTAATTGGCTATTCTGCCAATCTCTTGGAGAGTAAAAAATGGATTGAATTTGATAGTGTTGTCAATGATGCTGATTTAGACAAAAGAAAGAGATTAAAAAACGAATTTTACAATCTTCCATTAAATCACAGGTTAAAAATGGCTTATGATTTAGTAGAAGCGTTCAAGCATTTAGGCAATATGAATTTCATATATGCAGACCTAAATCCAAAGAACTTTTTCGTAAATATGACCGAAGGCAAACTTTGTCTTATTGATTACGAAGGTGGTGCAATAAATGACAATCCTGAAACTTTCGGAAAACCTGGGGATTGGCTTGCACCTGAAATTCAAGAACAACTCAGAAATGGACAGTCTCTAATTACTGTTGATTTTAATACTGATACTTGGGCTGTTGCAATTGGTGTTCATTTTCTTCTATTTCCTTTTCATCCTTTATTCTTCTTAAAAACAGTTGGACGGGATGAGATGAATAATTATTTGTCTAAATACAAATATCCATCCATCGACAAAAAAGATAACAACTTTAGAGAAGAGAAGGCTTATGATTGGTATATTGAAAGGTTGAAACTGCTTCCAAATGGTATCATAAAGGCTTTTGATGAAACTGTAAATTATGGATACAAAAACCCGAGTAGAAGATTAAGCTACAAACAATGGCATCAAGCGATTGGCAGTTTAATGACTAAGCCAAATATAAAAAGTTTTACTTCAAATTCTTCTACTGTTCTAAATGGTAAAAGTTTAGAATTATCTTGGGAAGTTGAAGATTTTGAAAGCATCAATATTGCTGGAATAGGAAATATAACAGGCAAAAATTCAACTTCTGTATCTCCTACCCAAACAACAATTTATAAACTAATTGCCGAAAACACTTTCGGAAAAGCTGAACAAGAAATTAAAATTGAAGTTCTCGCATTACCTAAAATTAAAGAGTTCAGAAGCAAGCAACATAAAATTGAATTTGGCAAGTCGACTGATTTAAAATGGGACATTGAAAATGCTGAAAAAGTGGAACTATTTTACGATGGAAAAAGTGAGGTAATAAGTAATCGTGGAGAAAAAAACATTGAACCAGAAAAACACACTCACTATAAAATAGTTGCGACAGCTTTAGATGGAATTACAAAAATTGAACAAGAGGTAATTGTTGAAGTTTACAGCCGTATTAAAATAAAAAGTTTCACTTCAAATTATTTATTCGTGGTTGCTTCTGTTCCTGTCACTTTAAATTGGAACATTGAGAATGCAAGTGAAATTATCTTGGAAGATAATTTTGGAAACAAAACAGATGTATCAAACAAACCCGAACTTACAGAACACATTAAACAAGATACTACATACAGATTATGGTGCAAAAATGAATTGTTCAATGAAACATCTGTAAAACTTCACATCACGGTAATTCAGAACAAATACGAACTTGAATTACAAAATTTAGTACCACGCTTTGACCAAATTGTTCCCGATATTGGCAAAGCGGTAAATCTTGATTACAATTTCATTCCAGCAATAGATTATGATACAGCAATCAGTTTTGAAACAATTGACTGTAATCTAACAATAGACCACAGCGACGGTGATATTTCATCAAATATTGTAAAAAAAGTGGCGAAGCCCAAAAATATAAAATCGATAGTAGATAAAATCAAATCCTATATTCAACCTTAACAATGAGAGATTTTTTTATTTGGTGCAGTGGTGCCAGCGTTGAAATCGTCAAAAAATGTGATGATAAAGAAATTAGCAAATACACCAATATTGGCATTGTTGTTTTTTGTGTGGCATTTTTATCCATTTTTTCAGCGACTTATTTTCTTTCTTTCGCATTCAATACCGAAGGCACAAACTTCGTTTGGCTTTATTTGCCAATCGGCATTATTTGGGGTTTTATAATCTTGTCGCTTGACAGAGCAATTGTTTCTACAATTAGCAAAAACGACACATTAAATATTCAAATTCTAAAATCAATTCCTCGTGTTGCATTAGCATTAATGATTGGAATTGTGGTAGCAACACCGCTTGAATTTAAAATTTTTGAGAAGGAAGTAAATAATGAAATAAATGCTACTGTTTCAAAAAAGGTGGAAGATGAAAGTGCAAGAACCATTCAAAACGAAATTAAGACGAAGAAAGAAGAAGTTGCTAAAAGAGAAAAAACCAAAGAAGATGCAAGAATTAATCTAAAAAACGAAGTTGAAGGAAAAACAGGTCAAGGCGTTGGCTACGGAACTTATGCAAAGCTTTACAAGGAGGAATTTGACAAAGCCACACAAGAATTAAATAAAGCCAGTAATGAATTAGCGACATTAGAAAATCAAAAAGTAACTCTGCTCAACACAATTGACTTAGAAGGAAAAGTAAATGAATACAAAGCTCAAAAAATTGGAGTGATAGAACGTGTGAAAGTTTTGTATTCATTAGGTGGAACACATTTGGCAATCACAATTCTATTTGTTTTGATTGAGCTTTTACCATTATTGACAAAGCTTATGAGCAATAAAGGTGGCTATGACGAACTTATTTTAGAAGAAGAAAATAATAAATTGGAACTTGCGAGAATAGGACATCAAAAAGAAACTGCACTTAAAAATGAATTGAAAGACCTTGACAACCAAAAATACACGCAGAAATCAAAAATTAAACTTGAAATTGAAAAAGAATTACAAAAAAAAATACTAAAAAAATTGGCGGAAGCACAAAATGAAATCGCCATAAAAAGAATTGACGAGTTCAGACAAAAAAACATTGCCGATCCCAATATTCCGAACACTCAACAACCAATAAATAGAGCTAAATTGGAAGACAAATTTTGGAAACAGAAAAATGCTTTGGACAATATTGAATATTTTTTCAGAAATGGTCAGCCACAAGACAATGAACTTATCTATTCAGAAGCAGGAAATGTTAGTAAAGGTGTTTGGAATTATAATCAAACCAAAACAGAAATATCAATTGACATCAACAATCAAAAGACAGAATTCGAAGTCGCAGAGATTAAACAAGATTATTTAAAACTCAAATACAAAGGTTTAGATGACAGCATAGAATTTGAAAGTTAGCAACTATGTGCCATCGCTTTTGGTAGCACATTTGCATTTTAGCCAACGCACAAAGCCAACAAAAAATGCAAAAGAGCTACCAAGCCAACGCACCACGAAACGACCAAATGAATGAACAAACAACATACGAACAAAAGGGCGAACAGCTAACAAGGTATTGGCGTAATGGCGGGAGAAGTTCTTCGATTGAGCATTTTTGCAAGGCTCAACATTCGTTCATCGATTGAAGTTTTGTGCTAAAAATCCGCCACTACGCCAATACCCGAAACGTTAGGCGTCAGCTAAGACAGATAGAGTAAACAAAATGAAAATAGAGAATTTAAAACCATTTGACGGACAACATTGTGAGACAACTGCAACAGGAACATTGTTGCGACAACTTGACATTGAACTTTCTGAACCAATGCTTTTTGGGCTTGGACAAGGACTTGGATTTATATTTTGGAATATGAAAACAATGGACTTTCCTTTCATTGGCGGACGCATTAAAACTGATTTACTGACACTGAACATTGCGAAAAACTTAAACCTTGAATTGACAATAAATGAAACTTCCTCAATTCAAAAGGCTTGGGACAACGTGAAACAGCTACTTGACAACGGGAAAGTTGTAGGACTTAAATTGGACTGTTATCATTTAGAATACTTCTCAAATCCTTTTCATTTTGCCGGACACTATGCTGCAATTTATGGCTATGACAATGAAACTGCATTTTTAGTAGACACAAAACAACAAGGCGGAAAAGTGAAAACAAGTTTGAAAAGCTTGGCGTTGGCAAGAAACGAGAAAGGACCTATGTCCTCAAAAAACTTGTATTACACCCTTAACAAGACAAACAAAAATTATGATTTAAAAATTGCTGTTTTAGATGCTATTCGTAACAATGCAACAGATTATATAAATCCACCAATCAACAACATTGGTTATAAAGGAATTTTAAAAACCAGCAAAGAAATACATAAGTGGTATGACACAAGCAAAAACATTGAAAGCGAATTTAAAGCAAGTGCAATGATAATGGAGAGAGCAGGTACAGGCGGTGCATTATTTAGAAATTTGTATAGAGACTTTTTAAAAGAGAGCTACGATATTTTAAAACTCGACAAACTTAAACAAGCACACACGGAATTTATTGAAATTGCAAACTTGTGGACAGAAATTTCAGATTTGTTTTTACAAGTGAGCAAAACAAAAGACAGAAAATATATCGAACAAGCTTCGGACATTTTAAAAAAACTTTCAACAAAAGAAAAAAATGCAATGGAAAAGTTGGCGGAGATATAGCCGAACGCCTAACACGGGTTTTGCGTTAGTGGGCGGACAGTGTGAATAGAATCATTTGAGCAATTAATAAACATTGGTGCTAGCAGACAGCTTACGGTTTCAAAAGCCCACCAACGCAAAGCCCGAAAACGTTAGCCGTAATGCTGAAAAACATGCTGTGAAATAATGCTTTAAAAAATTAGAAAAAGTTTTACAATAGTTGAAAAAACTTCAAACACAATTAAAATGGGAAACATTGAACATAATACAATTCATACATTAAATTCAGGATCTGGTAAAGAAATTTATTTAGTTGGCTCTAAAAGTCAATACTATTTTTATATAACAAAATCAAATAAAACATTAAATTTACCCAAGGAACTCAATAAAAGAAATCGAGATAATCAAAAATAATAAATTAAATAATGATGAATAAAAACTTACTTGAAAAATCTAATGAGGAAATATTATCCGAACACAAAACCCTTAAAATCTTACTAATAATTGCTACAACTGCTTATGTTATTTATTTAGGAATTATTTTTTATTCATTTGCTGTAGATAAAAAATGGATCAGTAACAAAAGTTGGGGACTAGGCAAAAATTTTGGATAATCTGAAAAGGAAAAATGCTTTGTCTCTCACGCCTCGAAGTTGCATTCTGAAGTT
>NZ_JADQBD010000085.1:0-9914 GCF_017808115.1 Chryseobacterium sp. RR2-3-20
TTCTTTACTGGTCATAACTGTATAATGTTTAAAAATAGTAAAAAGTTATTTGGCTTCGCCGAACCACTTCGTTAGGTTTCCGAAAAATTTTTTGAGCTTCGAGGGCTCAAAATTTTTCAGAATAACTTTTCTACTTACACAGTTAGTAGGACGCTACCTTTTGAAGTTAGAATTCTAGTTTTTATGATCTTTCCTTCGGCAAGCTCAGGATAAACTTCACCTCAGACTGACAATTAACTACTCTTCTTTTTTCAGACTTTCTATCAAACCTTCAAGTTCTTTGATTTTATCTTTCAGGTTTTTGATGTCATTTTTGTTATTGGTGACTTTGCTTTTCAGCATCACTGTTCTGGCACGATCGCTGTGATGTTCATCGTCCTCATCTTCGTTGATTTCCTCAATATCTTCCTGGATTTCATCAATATCTTCTGAGATTTCATCCAAATCTTCACTGATTTCCTCGATGTCTTCCTGGATTTCATCAATATCCTCTTGGATTTCGTTGACATCTTCCTTCAAATCTTCGATATGTTCGGAACTTTTGTTGACAGACATTTGGATGAAAATCGCCAGATAAATCGCTTCCAAAGAAACGACAGTCGTGAGAACCAACAGCATTTTGTCAAAATCTACCAATCCAAAAAGTGGCAAAGCAAAACTGACGATAAAGAAAATCGTATGCAAAATCAAAGACGGAATAGAGCCTACCCACCAAATGATTCCGTTTGCAATCTTCTCTAAAACGGAAAGCTTTTCCTGATTTTCTTCTGTGATTTTCATTATAACAGTAAAATATTTAAAAATAACTTTAATCTAAATACAAAAATAAGATAAAGAAATCATTTTGATTTAAAACTAAAAAAAGAGTTTCCAAAAATCTGAAAACTCTTTGAAAATTTTATTAGAAAAAATATCAATAAGTCCAAAAAGCCCATTGATTGCCGTTGTAAACAGCCAAGACTTTATTACCACCATTATTGATGAGTGCCATCATACCAGGTGCTGGATTTACAATATTTTGATGAGAAGATACAATTGGCAAAACCATCGCCTTGTTTGTAGATTCTAAAACCAAAATACCATCTGCAGCAGATGTATTGCTTCCTATCACAGTTTTTGCATTGGCATTCTCTCTCGAGATAGGTTGGATTCCCAGAAAAGACGTTACATTCGCATTTTGCAAGCTAAGATCTACCCAAGTCGTTCCATTGTAATACTCTACTCTTGCAGCTGTTGGTGTTGTTGCGTTCAGGATTAAACTTCCGGGTGTTGTAAGTCCTGTTTTATTGGTAACATACGGAAGAATCAAACCTTTGTTTCCTGAGTTTGCAAACTCCATCAAAACAGAATTTTTGTTGGAAGCAGTCCCAATATTATCTCCAAAAATAACTTGAGCCTTCCAATTACTAATTAAGAACAATGACAATATAATAGCTAATTTTTTCATTTTTATGGGCAAGTTTTTCTGTTGTAACATCTCCAACCTATGGTTGAATTGACATAGATTTTCAGACAATTTTCTGTGGTATCGTAAACCATCATTCCTTCTACAGGATTTGTAATATTTGCAAGATTGGCGCTGGAGATACGTGTGGGAACGAAAGGTTTCTTATTAGATTCCAATGCAATATAACCTCCTTTTCTCACCATCGGCCAGTTATTGTTGCTTGTCTCAGCTCCGGCGCGTCCTTGGGAAGTAATTCCAACTTTCGTATCCAAAGCCGTCCCTGTAGTTATTGGATTTTCTAAACAGTACATTGATATAGAATTAGTACTATAAGCTGAGAAAGCAACATCACTATCTCCAGATAAAACCTGTACAAATCTTACTGCACTTGTATAATTAGTTGCTGTAATTCCAAAATCACTCAGTTTGAATGTTAAAATTCTAATATCCCTAGTTGTTCCAGAAAAAGCAGGACCACTATTGTAATCATGTGGACAATTGCCTGCATAATAAAAACTCCAAAGAGCCTTTCCAGAAGGTGATACAGAAGGAAAATTAACATCTTTCTGAACACCTACAGTATTACCATTAACATCAGTAAATTTAAAAACATCGAAACTGGAACTAGGCGCACCGACTTGAGTTACGATAATATCAGGAATATCATCTGTGATACAATTTGGATTAATATCAGCCAAAACATTTACCAAAAAAGTTAATTCTTGCTTAGGAATATTGAAAACTGCTGTACTTAAATCCAGACCATTAATTCCATCTCTTAAATAATAACCTAAAGAAGTACTACAGCTTAAGGAAGGCGTATTAGTTTGATCTTGAAGAACACCATTCACATACCTTGGAATACCAATCAAAAAGTTGGTAGCCGTGCTAGTTGTATTAATTGATGTTGGAAAAGATCTGTAGCTTTCATTCACAAAACTAACGCCATTAGCTGTCAATCTTGCATTATTGACACCCGTAGAATAGGTCACTCCTCCAACCGTAAACCCAAGAAGATTATTGGTATCTTGTGCAGTAACATAAGTTGTCGAGTTATCTTGGGAAGTCCAATAAGTATTGTAATCACCGTAGATGACACTTGGTCTCAATTGTGAATACATTAAAGAACAGAAAAAAAAAGTAAGAATTAAACATACTTTTTCATTTAAATTTTTATTCATTTTCGCTGATTTTCATTATAACCGCCGCCCTGAGCAATGTGTGTTAACGACAAAGTTAGGGATAATTATCGAGAACACAGTTTAATTATGATTTAAATCATTATAATCATTTGCTAAAATATATTATCAACCTGTTGTGCATTTAGGAATTAAAAAAAAAAAAGATTGTCCATTTGATTAAAAAATCGTATATTTAATTGATTACCAAGTCATTAAATACATGAACAATCTTATTCAAAACTACAAAATTATTTTAAAAGAATTGACAAACACCTGTAAATATATTACTACAAGTAAGCAAATTAGGCTTCCAAAAATGTCTGATTTGGAACTTGTGGCACTCAACCTCACCGCAGAATATATGTCTATTAACTCTGAACTACAGTTATTTAGATACATTTCAGGGACTGATTTGGAGGGAAGAATTGAAAGGAGTGTCTACAATAAAAGGAAAAGAAAACTTTTTCCCTACATTGAAAAAATCAGAGAAACCTTGAGCAGCAAGTTTTCGGATTTCACCGATGTCTTTATTGTGGATTCCACGCCAATTGAAATCTGTAAAATAAGTCGGGCAAATCGTTCTGCAATCTGTTCCACGGATGAGATCAAACCTGCATATGGATATTGTGCCGCACAAAAATCTAGGTATTTTGGCTATAAACTTCATGTGGTTTGTGACAAAAATGGAATCTTCCACTCGTTTGATTTTTCCCCTGCAAACGTTCACGACGTGAACTATCTGCACGACATTAAGGAGAATTTTGAAAATTGCTTATTAATCGGCGACAGAGGGTACATCAGCAAAGAACTCCAACTGGATTTATTCAACTATTCCAAGATAAATCTTTCGGTTCCAATGCGTAAAAACCAGCATAATTTTGTGGACTTTTGCAAGACAAAATCAAAAATCAGAAAGAGGATTGAAACCAATATTTCGCAACTGTGCGGACAGTTCTTAATGAATATTAACCTCGCAAAAACCTTTCAAGGTTTGGCAACAAGAATAGTATCAAAAATAACTTCTTTTACCATGATTCAATATCTCAATTTTTTCGTCTTCAAGAGAAGTTTGAATAAGTTAAAAATTAATTTGTGCTAAATGCACAACAGGTAAGAGTATCATTATCTATGGTAAACTCTGTAAATTAATCTTCATATAAAATTCTATCATCATCTTTAAAAATAAAATTTTTAAAATTATTTTTATTCAGGTTAATTTTTTGCTGATCTCGAATAATAGTTAAATCTTCAATTTTTTTTTTGATCTGAAAACCTTTGAAATATTTGACTTTTAGTTATTGTAAAAAACAAAAACAAGGAAAAAGCAAAAACCCTTTTCCTACAAATAAATTGATTATTAAATTCACAAAACTCATCTCTGAAATTTAGCAAGAAAATGAAGGTATTTCGAACACAAATGCAAAATCTAAAGCACCAATTAAAATTTTCTTTTTCATAAATTTAGCATAAAATTAATATTTATTTTTATACATGCAATTATTTAGAGTTATACAACCTACAACTATATGTAAAGAATATCGTTTTATTCACAAAAAGTATTACATTCGCAAAAAGTATGATTTCAGCATATTTCAATCTGATTACTAATTTCAATAAAAAATCGCGAAACTGATTGAAATTCAACCCAAATTGGTGGATTTTTTTTTTAAAACAACACATCTATATGAAAATTGCCATAATCGGAGCCGGAAACATGGGGCTATCTTTTTCGAAATCATTTTTGAAATACGAATTGATAAAGCCTGAGAACCTTCATCTCATTACCCGAAACCAATCTAAAATCCAGAAAATTTCTGAAGAATTTCCAAAATCGAAAATCTCTTTATTTGAAAACTTAAATACAATTGATGCCGATTTAATCATTATCGCTGTAAAACCACAGGATTTTCAGAAAACCGCCGAAAACATACCCTTTTCATTCAATGAAAACCAGATGATTCTCTCCATCATGGCAGGAATTAAAATTGAGAAAATACAAAAATCATTAAATCATTCTTTGGTAGTTCGTGCCATGCCTAACTCTCCTACTCTCTTGGGAATGGGAATTACGGGATATACTTCTGCAGAAGGAATTTCTTTTAATCAATTAATGAATATCGAAAGACTTCTAAACAGCACCGGAAGATCTGTTTATCTCGAAAACGAAGAACTTTTGGATGGTGTTACGGCTCTTTCAGGAAGCGGACCTGCCTACTTTTATTATATAGTTGATGCTATGATAAAAGCTGGTGTACAGATGGGAATAGACGAAAATCTCTCCAAACTTTTCGTAAAACAGACGATGTTGGGAGCTTATCATCTGATTAATAATTCTGAGAAAAATCTTGAAGAACTCATCCAAGATGTTGCTTCTAAAGGAGGAACCACAGAAGCTGCCTTAAAGACTTTTAATGAAAATCAATTAAAAGAAATTTTACAGAACGGAATTTTAAATGCTGAAAAAAGAGCCAAGGAACTGAATGGCTGAATAAAATTATCGAAGTCATAATTTAAGGAGCAATATTGATGCAAAAAAGTCCTGTCTAATTTCATATTGCTAATTAGGCAGATTATTTAGTATTTTTCCTACTCAGATATTCTTTTTGATATTGTTTCACTGTTTTCCCGGTTCCATCATGCTTCCAACCGGGAGAATTGAAAATATAATTTATTCTGTCTGAAATTTTTAATCCGGGCTTCTTAATATCTTTCCATATTTTACGCCATTCATATAAGAGAACTGTATCCGGATTATTGTTGGGCATTTTAGGATAAATCCCAAATTTCACTGGTACATTAGGATCTTCTTTTTCGAATGTTCCGAATATTTTATCCCAAATAATAAGGCACATCCCCATATTTTTGTCGAGATACTTCACATTACAGGCATGATGTACTCTGTGATGAGAAGGTGTTACCAAGATATATTCTAACACTCCCAGACTTTTTACAGCCTGAGTATGAATCCAAGTTCCGTAAACCTGCCCTATGGCATATACCACCATAATATGCCAAGGATTGAAACCTAAAAAAGCCAGCGGAGAAAAATACAGATATCGGTACAATGGCTGCAGAACAGGACTTCTGAAACCCGTTGTAAGATTAAAATATTCTGAATTGTGGTGTGTAATATGAACCGCCCAAAAAGCTCTTGAATGATGATCTACATAATGTAAAACATAATATGCGAAATCTGTAGCAATAAAACAGAAAACCCAATACCAAAGAGTAAATTTCCACGTAAAAAGACTATGATTGTAAAAAAAGAACATTACTCCCATCGCAAAAACCTTCATTACCAAGTCTAAACCGAAATTCATCAGTGCAAGATAAATACTGGTTGCAACATCTTTTCCGTTGTATAATTTAGCTTCAGAGATATGGCTGTAAATCATCTCAGCAAGAATTACAGCAGCAAGAATGGGAATAGACCACGCATAAACACTTTCGAGACCATCTTCTCCCACAAAGAAATCCATCATTACAAGTTTATTTTGGTACAAATTTAGAATTTTAGAAAAGTTCTGTAAAAGATTTTTTTCTTTTTTAATTGAAATTTAATTAATCGGCAGATTTATTTGCCAATTGTCCGCAAGCAGCATCTATATCTCCACCGCGGCTTTTTCTTACCACGCAAACAACACCGGCATTTTCCAATTGTCGGATATAGTTTTCTTCTGCCTGTTTATTACACTGATCGTATTTTCCGTCTCCTATAGGATTATACTGAATTAAATTAACCTTAGAAGGAACCTGTCTGCAATATTTAATGAGTGCTTTAATATCTTCATCCGTATCGTTAATTCCTTTCCAGACGCAATATTCAAAGGTAATAACAGAACCAGTTTTAGAATACCAGTATTGCAAAGCCTCCATAATCTCAGTCAGCGGAAATTTATCCGAGAAAGGCATTATTTCATTCCGTTTGGTTTCTATTGCCGAATGTAGAGAAAGTGCCAATTTTACTTTCAATCCTTCATCTGCCAACATTTTAATCATTTTAGGAATTCCGGACGTAGAAACGGTAATTCTTCTTGCCGACATTCCCAATCCTTCCGGCTGGGTAATTTTCCTAATAGCTTCAACAACATTTTTGTAGTTCATCATCGGTTCTCCCATCCCCATAAAAACAATATTGGAGAGAGGTCTGTCGAAATACATTTTACTCTGACTGTCGATTAAAGCAACCTGATCTACAATTTCTGCCACTTCAAGATTTCGCATTCTCTTCAGCCTTGCAGTAGCACAGAATTCGCAGTTTAGAGAGCATCCAACCTGAGAAGACACGCACGCCGTAGTTCTTGTTTCGGTAGGAATTAAAACAGATTCTACCAATAATCCGTCATGAAGTTTTACTCCATTTTTAATGGTTCCATCTGTACTTTTCTGCAATAAATCTACAGAAACAGGATTAATGGTATATTCTTCGGCTATTTTGTCCCGAAGCTGTTTAGAAAGATTGGTCATTTCATCAATCGAATGGAGATTTTTACTCCACAACCAATCGTAAACCTGTTTCGCACGAAAAGGTTTTTCTCCCAAAGAAACAAAGTAATCTTTGAGTTGGTCGAGTGATAAAGTTCGGATATCTTTCATTATGTTGTGGGTATGGGATGTCAGAAAATGGAAGAAAATTGGGCACCGAATTGTAAACTTCAGCACCCAATTTTCCAGTTTCCAGCTTTATAAAATTAACATGGCATCGCCATAAGAGTAAAATTTATATTTTTCTTTAACTGCCTCTTCATACGCATGCATAATAAAATCTTTACCTGCAAACGCTGCAATCATCATAATTAAAGTAGATTTTGGCGTGTGGAAATTGGTAATCATAGAATTTGCGATTCCGAAATCGTGCGGCGGATAGATAAATTTGTTTGTCCAACCCTGAAAAGCAGATATTTTCTTATTAGAAGAAACTGAAGTTTCTATTGCTCTCATTGTAGTTGTTCCTACAGCACAAACTCTTCTGTTTTCCTGTACTGCTCTATTGATGATTTCTGCATTTTTTTCATCAATAATAACCTCTTCAGACTCCATTTTATGCTTAGAAAGATCTTCTACTTCAATTGGGTTGAAAGTTCCCAATCCTACGTGAAGCGTAATTTCTGCAAAATCTACCCCTTTAATTTCCAATCTTTTCATAAGATGTTTAGAGAAATGAAGACCTGCCGTAGGTGCCGCAACAGCTCCTTCTATTTTAGCATAAATTGTCTGATATCTTTCTGCATCTTCAGGTTCAACCTCTCTTTTAATGTATTTCGGAAGTGGAGTTTCTCCTAGTTCCTTCAACTTCGCTCTGAATTCTTCATAAGAACCATCAAATAAAAATCTTAAAGTTCTTCCTCTTGAAGTGGTATTATCGATAACCTCAGCAACCAAAGATTCATCTTCTGTAAAGAATAATTTGTTCCCAATTCTTATTTTTCTTGCAGGATCTACCAAAACATCCCAAACACGAGTTTCTTTGTCTAGTTCTCTTAATAAGAAAACTTCAATTTTGGCACCTGTTTTTTCTTTATTTCCGTAAAGACGTGCAGGGAAAACTTTGGTATTATTGAAAATAAACAAATCTTTTTCGTCGAAATAATCTACTACATCTTTAAAAAGTTTATGCTCAATGGTTTCAGTTTTTCTGTTAAGAACCATGAGTCTTGCTTCATCTCTGTGCTCTGAAGGGTGTTCTGCCAGCAATTCGGCAGGAAGGTCGAAATTAAAATCGGATGTCTTCATTTTTTAAATTACGGTTTAAAAATTATACAAAATTACAGACTGTAATTTTGAGAGGTGCAAATATACAACATTCTACACCCCTTTGTCAAGCATTAATTTTACATCCTTTTATTCATAAGGGATACAAGAGGGTAATTTGTTATTGAACTCCTTTTTTTGAGGAAAATTTTCGCTATTTTAGTATCCAAAAATAGAAACGATGAGCAAATATTCAATTGAATCTTTTGTACAGGAAACAAAAGAGAATCCTTTAGAAAGAGATTATTTCGAACTGGAAAAACCAGCACTTTTAGAAATTAATTTGAACAATCAATCAGTTTGGACAAAAGCAGGAAGTATGGTGGGCTATGTTGGAAATATTAATTTTGAAAGACAGGGAATGCTTTCGGGCGGACTTGGGAATTTATTGAAAAAAGCAATCAGCGGTGAAGGTTCTAAACTGATGAAAGCCGAAGGAACAGGTAAATTATATGTTGCCGATGATGGAAAGAAAGTAAGAATATTACATCTGAATAATGAAACTGTCTGTGTAAACGGAAATGATGTTTTGGCACACGAACAAAGTATAAAAAGTGATATTACAATGCTGAAAAGTATCGCTGGGGTTATGTCGGGCGGATTATTTCAGGTAAAACTTTCAGGAACTGGACATATCGCAATAACCACTCATGGTGAGCCTTTAACTTTATTGGTCACTCCGGATGCGCCGGTTTTCACAGATCCAAATGCAACTGTAGCCTGGTCTGGAAATTTAAGTCCTGAACTAAAAACCAATGTTTCTTTCAAAAGTTTAATTGGAAGAGGAAGCGGTGAAGAATTTCAGATGAAATTTTCCGGAAATGGATGGGTTTTGATACAGCCTTATGAGGAGGTTTATCGGGTTGAAAAATAAAAATCAGAAAAGCGATTCGATTGAATCGCTTTTTTATTCTTCAAAATCAGACCAATAATTATATTCTTTTAATATTAATTTCTTGGGCACTATAATACTTAAGTCAGTTTTCTCAATTTTTTGAGTCGACTCTAAAAAAGCGTAACCAGAATTATAATATTTTGTTTGCTGACTACTTACAATATATTTGAATTTAGGGTTTAGAAATGACTTTATTTTTTCATTAATTTCCTCAGTTCTGCTATAGTCTGCACTAAAGTTCACATAATCGAATTGAGATTTTTCAATTTTTACAATTCCTGAGATTTTCTTTCTTTTTAATCTCGCATTTTTGAAAACAATAATGTTATAATGTAAAGAATCTATTTTTTCGACTTTAATTACATTTTCTTTATCATAATCTTTGGTCTTTTGCTCCGGAAATTGATTTGAATATTTATAAACAGATGTTAGATTACCGTTCGATTTATTCACTTTAAAAACATGTCTTATACGATTTTCTTTCTCAGAAATCGTAGCTATTATTTTATTATTTTGAGTTCTTAAAACTAAACTTTTATTATTATGAATATCCGTAATTTATCATAACTTTTGTATATTTGTAGTAATCAAACAATTAGATATGAATTTATTCAGTTTTTCAGCACATTTTGGGACAGAA
>NZ_JADQBD010000086.1:0-9834 GCF_017808115.1 Chryseobacterium sp. RR2-3-20
GCTTCAAGGTTGCTCATAATTGTATTTGATTGGTAGTCAATACAATATACTAATTTTTAGTCACTTGAGCAACCTTTTTTATAATGCACTACGGGTTAAAAGTAGTATTATTAATCGTTAAATCATCGTTGGTGTATGAATTTTTATAGTTGTCTTTGAAAACACCGATAGAATAATAAGTAAGAGGATTATATCTATTCAAGAAAAGCATTGGTGCATTTGCTGACTCACTTTTTTTAATTTCAGTATTTACATAGAATGTAAGTCTGTCATTTACAATAAATTTAATTGAAGGTGCAACATAAAAAGATTCGCTAAATCCAGCATCTTGAAAAGTGTTTTGTTTTTGATAAGCAGCGTTTACTCTTGCAAATAAGTTTTTGCTTAAAGGAGCGTTTACATCAGCTGAAACTCTATTAAGTCCGTAACTTCCGTTAACGTAATTTACCTCACCTCCAAAATATTGATAAGGTTTTTTAGTAATTACATTGATTAACCCACCATAAGAAATTACGCTTCCACCATAAAGTGTTCCTGATGGACCTTTAATTGCTTCGATGGTTTCCACTCCGGCAAGATCTAAAGTTCCATTGGTAAGAGAGGGCATTCCATTCGTCAAACTTGGTTGTAAAGAGAATCCTCTCATTGTGTAATATTCACCTCCATCATTTCCTCTTCCTGTAGACTCCCATAGTCTTGTAATACCGGTCACATTTTTTAATGCATCATTAAAGTTAGTTACAACCTGTTCTTTGATAACATTTTTATTAACGATATTGTAAACTTGCGGATTTTCAATTTCTTTCAAAGGCATCTTGTTTACAGACTCTCTATCGCGAGTAATATAGCCTTGTACAACAACTTCGTCAATTTTATTTGTCTTAACTGAATCGTTTTCCTGAGCGAAAGTAAATACAGTTGCAAGCAACGAAGCAGATATCAAAAGTTTATTCATGAATGATTATTTTCCTGCAAAGGTATTGTTTTTACTTATTCTAAATAAGTAATTAGTTTGACATTTGTCATATTTCTAATCCTAAAGTTTTTAGCAAGAAAAAACCCGCTTCGTGAAAAGCGGGTTAAAATTTATATTCTACTTCTTAAGCAGGAATTTCTCCTCTGTATAAGAAAGAAATGATTTCTTTATTCATTTTATCGACCATTTCTGTAAAGAGATGGAAAGACTCCTGTTTGTAGATTACCAAAGGATCTTTCTGCTCGTAAACAGCACCTTGAGAAGATCTTCTTAAATCGTCCATTTCTCTTAAATGAAGTTTCCAATTCTCATCAATAATTGATAGTGTGATATTTTTTTCAAAATCATTAATTAAGCTTTCACACTGAGTTTCGTAAGCTTCTTTAAGATCTGTAACAATAGTTAATGTTTTAATACCATCTGTAAAAGGCACCTGAATCATTTTAAACATTGATCCCTGTGTCTGGAATACATTTTCAATGATAGGGAAAGATTTTTCTTTCAGCAGATTCAGTTTCATGCTGTAATCATCTTCTGCCGCTTTGAAAAGGATATTTGTTAACTCCTGTATGGTTTTGTTCTTGAAGTCATTTTCAGATACCGGAGATTCCATCGTGAAGTTTTTAATGACTTCAAATTCAAAATCTTTATAGTTTCCAGATGCTTTTCCTTTAGTTACGATAGAATTGGCTACATCGAAAATCATGTTTGTAATATCGTATTTCAAATGATCTCCAAAAAGAGCATTCTTTCTTCTTTTGTAGATTATGTCACGCTGTTTGTTCATTACGTCATCATACTCCAAAAGTCTTTTTCTTGTTCCGAAGTTGTTTTCCTCTACTTTTTTCTGAGCTCTTTCGATAGATTTTGAAATCATAGAATGCTGAATAACTTCACCTTCTTTATGTCCCATTCTGTCCATCATTTTAGCAATTCTTTCAGAACCGAATAAACGCATCAGATTATCTTCCAAAGAAACATAGAACTGAGAACTTCCCGGGTCTCCCTGACGTCCCGCTCTACCTCTAAGCTGTCTGTCAACACGTCTTGAATCATGTCTTTCAGTACCGATGATCGCTAAACCACCTGCTTCTTTCACTTCTTTGGAAAGCTTAATATCCGTACCACGACCCGCCATGTTAGTTGCAATTGTTACCACTCCAGGCTGTCCTGCTCCTGCAACGATTTCAGCTTCCTTCTTGTGAAGTTTTGCATTCAGAACCTGGTGCGGAATTTTTCTTAACTGAAGTGCTTTTGAAAGCAACTGAGAAATTTCAACAGAAGTAGTACCTACTAAAACAGGTCTTTTTGCAGCTGTTAAATTTTCAATTTCTTCAATTACAGCATTGTATTTTTCTCTATTGGTTTTAAATACCAAATCTTGTCTGTCGTGTCTAAGAATCTGTCTGTTGGTTGGGATCACCACAACATCCAATTTGTAAATCTGCCACAATTCTCCAGCTTCCGTTTCTGCAGTACCCGTCATCCCCGCAAGTTTGTTGTACATACGGAAATAATTCTGAAGGGTAACTGTTGCAAAAGTTTGAGTCGCTGCTTCAATTTTTACACTTTCTTTAGCCTCAATAGCTTGGTGAAGACCGTCGGAATAACGTCTTCCTTCCATAATACGGCCAGTCTGCTCATCTACAATTTTTACTTCCCCGTCAATAACAACATATTCGTCGTCTTTTTCGAATAAAGTATATGCTTTAAGCAATTGGCTCATGGTATGTACACGCTCAGATTTTTCTGCAAATTCTGAGAATAATTTTTCTTTTGCCTCGAATTCTTCCTCTTTAGACAAATTTTTGGCTTCAACTTCTGCAATTTCTGTCCCAATATCAGGAAGTACGAAGAAGTTAGGGTCAGAATTTCCTTGAGACATGTATTCAACCCCTTTATCGGTTAAGTCAACCTGATTGTTCTTTTCTTCAATTACAAAGTAAAGATCTTTATCTACGATTGGCATATCGCGGTTGTTATCCTGCATATACTGAGCTTCAACTTTCTGAAGTAAAGCACGGTTTCCGCTTTCGGATAAAAATTTAATGAGCTGTCTGTTTTTAGGAAGACCTCTGTAAGCCTGAAGTAATTTGAAACCACCTTCTTTTGTATTTCCTGAAGCAATTAATTTTTTAGCTTCATTGAAAATAGCAGAAACTGTTTTTTTCTGAACTTCTACAATTCTGTCGATAGAAGGCTTTAGAACATCAAACTCCTGTCTGTCTCCTTGAGGAACAGGTCCGGAAATAATTAATGGTGTTCTGGCATCATCTACCAATACAGAATCTACCTCATCTACAATAGCAAAATTTAATTCTCTCTGAACTAATTCTGTAGGTGAAGTAACCATATTATCTCTCAAATAATCGAAACCGAATTCATTATTGGTTCCGTAAGTAATATCTGAGTTGTATGCTTTTCTTCTACCGTCTGAGTTGGGTTGATGGTTGTCTATACAGTCAATAGACATTCCATGAAACTGGTATAATGGTCCCATCCAAGCCGAGTCTCTTTTTGCAAGATAGTCGTTCACCGTTACTACGTGAACACCTCTTTCCGGAAGAGCATTTAGGTATATGGGAAGTGTTCCTACCAAAGTTTTACCTTCTCCTGTTGCCATTTCTGCAATTTTTCCGCTGTGAAGAACAATACCTCCGATAAACTGTACATCGTAATGTACCATGTCCCAAACAACAGGTGTTCCTGCGGCATTCCAAGAGTTTTTCCAAATTGCTTGGTCACCCTGAATTTCTATGAAATCTTTTCCTGCAGCAGCCAGTTGTCTGTCCCAATCGGTAGCTGTTACGCGGATTTCGCCATTTTCTGCCCATCTTCTCGATGTTTCTTTAATTAAAGCGAATGCTTCCGGAAGAACCTGTGCAAGAATTTTCTCTTCAATTTCGTAAGAATCTTTCTTTAGAGCTTCAATTCTGGAGAAAAGAGCTTCTTTTTCGTCTACATTTTTAGAGTTTTTGATTTGCTCTTTAATCTGTTCTATCTGTGCCGATATGCTGCTTGTTGCCTCTTTAATTTTAGATTTGAACTCTGCAGTTTTTTCTCTTAAACCATCATCAGATAATTGCTGAATGTTGGGTTCAACGGCTTTGATTTTTGTTACAACTTTTTTTACTTCCTTTAGGTCCTGCGCTTTTTTGTCTCCCAAAAACCCTTTAAGAACTTTGTTTAAAAAACTCATAAATTTTTGCTTTATGCTTCAAGCGAAATGCTTTAAGCGTTTTAATAACACTTATCGTGTAAATGATAATATCTAGAATCGGCAAAAAGCTTCAGGCGAGATGCCTAAAGCCTTTATGCTTTATTAATATTCGTCTTCGTTCCAAAGATAATCCTCGTCTGTAGGATAGTCGCTCCAAATTTCGTCTATTGCATCGTAGATTTCGCCTTCATCTTCAATTGCCTGAAGGTTTTCTACCACTTCCATAGGTGCACCAGTTCTGATCGCATAGTCGATAAGTTCTGCTTTTGTCATCGGCCAAGGTGCGTCGCTTAAATAAGAAGCTAATTCTAATGTCCAGTACATAATTTTATTTTTTTTTGCAAAAGTATAAAAATAGGTTATATTATAAACTTTTTTATCAGTTGATTTTCAATTCTTTTAATAAAAATTTAATTGCCAAAATCTCTTAGTTTGTTGTGTAAGAGGATTTTCCTGCATAATGAGGTCATTTTCTCAAAAACCATTCCACAAATTTTTTCATGCCATTTTGGAAGTTGGTGTCAGGTTTATAGCCAATAAGTCGCTTTGCTTTTGCAATATCGGCATTGGTTCTTAGCACATCTCCGGGTTGTAATGGCAGATTTTTTTTGCTGGCAGATTTTTGTAAATTCTTTTCTATCTCAGAGAGCATTTCAGAAAGAGTAACAACTTCACTTTCTCCAAGATTAATGATTTCATAAACATTCGAGTTTTGTTGCAGATATTCTACAGATTTCAGAATTCCATCGATAATATCATCAATATAAGTGTAGTCTCTGGCGGTGCTTCCGTCTCCGTAGAAAGGAATTTCTTTATTTTCGGAAATCAATTTTGTAAATTTATGTATGGCTAAATCAGGTCTTTGCCTTGGGCCATATACCGTGAAAAATCTGAGCTGAATAATATCTATCTGATATAAATCGTGATAAACGTGTCCCAAAATTTCCACGCATTTTTTAGTTGCTGCATAAGGAGATATAGGATTATCCACATTATCGGTTTCAGAGAAAGGAATCTTTTCGTTGTTGCCATAAACACTTGAAGAAGATGCACATATAAATTTTTTGATACCGAATTCCTGACAAAGTTCCCAAATATTCATGGTGCCACGAATATTTACCTCTTCATATTCTAAAGGTCTTTCGATGGATGGGCGAACTCCCGCTAATGCTGCAAGATGTATAACCATATCAATCTTATTTTCTCTGAAAATTTCAACAATTTTATTCTTATCGCGGATGTTCTGGAAAAATAATTGATAATGATCTGATTTTAAATCATTTGATAACTTGATAATGTCTTTATTCTTTTCAGAGAATTCAAACTGAATATTTTTACTTAAAGAATCTATTGTATTTTGAATTTTTATTTTATAATCGTAAAAATCATCAAAATTGTCAATATTAATGACAGAATGTCCTTTTTTTAATAAATTTTCGACGAGATGGGAACCAATAAAACCGCTCCCTCCGGTAATGAGATATGTCATCTGAGTGTTTTAGTTAAGCAAAAATAGGAATTTTAAGAGTTTTTCAGATTAATATTTTTTTAGAAAATGATAAAACAGACTTTATTTCTTAAATTTAATATACTCCTTTTTGTACTTTTACTTTCAAATAAAATATCATGCAGTTTCAAGGGCAAATTTTAAAAATGACGAGTTTCAATGCTCAGCCAATTCAATATTATCTTAATCTTTCTAATGATTTAATTCACATGAATGAATTGTTTGGGCGAGAGCTATCCATTAAACATATAGGATATCAGTGTGTAAATTGCGGATTAGACAAACCTATTTACAGAATGGGTTTCTGCAAAAGCTGTTTTTTTGAAAGTCCTTATGCAAGCGATACCATCATTCGTCCGGAACTGTCTACAGCCCATTTGGGAATTGCGGAACGGGATTTGGATATTGAAAAACAAATTCAGTTACAGCCGCATACTGTGTATTTGGCGTATACAGGAGATGTGAAAGTTGGAGTAACCAGAAATACCCAAATTCCTACAAGGTGGATCGATCAGGGTGCAACTTTTGCTTTGCCTATTGCAAGAACCGAAAACCGTTATGAAGCCGGAATGATAGAAGTTGCATTGAAACAACATGTTGCGGATAAAACAAGTTGGAAAAAAATGCTTCAGGACGATTTTGAAGACGAAATAGATTTAGCAGATTTTCAACAGAAAATAAAAGAGTATTTTCCTGAAGATTTTCAAAAGTTTTATTCGGAAGGAGAAAATCTCTGGAGTTTCGATTATCCTTATGAAAAGCCGGAAAAAATAAATTCTTTTACACTAAGTAAAAATCCTGAATTTACGGGGAAATTAACCGGAATTAAAGGGCAGTATTTAGGTTTTGAAGGTGGAAATTTTATGAATGTAAGAGGTCATGAAGGATTTGTAATTGAACTGAAAATTTAAAATATATAACATTAATACAAAATTTAATCATGAAAAAAAATTGGGTTAAAAAGCTTTTAATAGGCTTTGGAATTTTGCTGGGAATTATCTTACTGGCAAATTTTGGCTTAAATATCTGGCTTAAAACCCAACTTCCTGATTATATTAAAAAAAACACAGATTATAAAGTTTCTTACAAATCTCTTAATGTAGATTTGGGAACGGGTAATATCCTTGCCACCGGAATTACCGTTAACAATAAAAACCCACAGAATACTAATGTAATTGGGCTGCAGGGAACTATTGATACCCTGAAAATAAGCCGTTTCGGTATTTATGATGCGATTTTCAATAAAGTAATCAGTTCGTCAGATTTATTACTGGCAAAACCCAATCTTAATATTATTTTAGCAAAGCCTGTAGACCAAAAAACAGGTAAAAAACCAAATCCTGTTAAGTTTGAAAATATCAGAATTAACGATGGAACAATTAATATCTTTCGCTACAACAAACAAAAATATGTTGGAGTTGAGGCATTTAATCTTTATGTTGAAAATCTTCAGCTTACAGAAGAATCCGTAGAAGAAAAACTTCCTGTAGTATTCGACCAATACAGTATTAAGGGAAAAAATTTCTTTTTCCAGCCGGATGATATATATTCTCTTAAAATAGATAAAATTACCACCACCAAGGGACAGATGTCTGTTGAAAATTTTCAGTTGCAGCCACTTATTTCTTTTGAGGAATTCAAGCAGCGTTATCCTGAGAAGTCTAAAATGTTTCAGTTCAGTATTCCAAAAATGAATTTTACGGATATTGCGTTGGAGAAGAATAAAATTTCTTTGGCGAATGCCCATATAATAAATCCTTTTATAAAAGCTTACGATACTGGTATTTCAGTTAAAAAAGCAGTGAAGAAAAAATCTTTTGATATTGATTTTAAAGATGTGAAAGTAGATCATGCTAAAGTTCAGATGGTAAAAAGCAATGAAAAAGATTTGCTTTTTGCTCAGGATCTTAATATTAATATCAATCAGCTTCAAATGAACAAAGAAAGTTCAGAGGAGCTAATTCCGGTATTGTACAAAGATTTTAAAATTTATGGAAAAAATATCTACTACAACGATAAGCAGGATTTGTTTGCCGAAAGTTTTAGTTTAACACCCAAAACTGGTGAGATAAAAAATATTATTGCTAAGCCTGTGCAGTCTTCCAATGCTTTGCTGGATTTTAAAATCAATTTGGTTCAATTCAATATAGCCAAATTTGGATTTGATGAAAAAAAGCTTAATCTCAACATCAGTAATGTTTTGGTAGACGGAATAAACGGGAAAATTACGTCGTTGAAATCTGGTCCGAAAAAGAAAAGTTCATCGCAAGGAATCAATTATCCGATTACGGTAAGAAAAATAGATGTTAAAAATTCGAATATTACTTACGAAGCGAATAATCAGCCTTTGAGTTTACGTAACCTCAATGCACAGGTAGAAAATCTTGAAATGATTGAAAATTCGGCCAAAAACGGAATGGCAGCAAAAATAAAAAGCTACAAAATAGTTGCGGACGATTTTCAGTATAGAACCCGTTTTTACCAAATGAAAATGGCAAATCTGAATGCTACCCAAAATGCAGTACAGATAACACAATTTTCTATGCTTCCGTTGGTGTCTAGAGCTCAGTTCATCAGAATGATTCCTGTAGAGCAGGATTTGTACAATATTAAAGTTAACCAGATTACAGCACAGGGTAATTGGGATTTGTTTGGAGAAAATAAATCTGTTAATGCTTCTAATGTGATTATTCAGTCTGCCAATGCCAATATTTTCCGAAGTAAAATTCCGGCAGATGATCCGAAAATAAAACCTCTGTATTCTAAATTACTGAGATCAATTAAAATTCCGATGTATATTAATCAGCTTCAACTGAAAAATTCTATTCTGGAATATGAAGAAGATACTCCAAAAAGCAATGGACCTGGGAAATTAACATTCAGCAATTTCAATATGAATGTTAAAAACCTGAATTCTGCAAAAATGAAAGGGAAACCTACCAATGTAGACATTAAAATCGACTGTAATTTTATGAAAACTACTCCTTTGGATGTTAACTGGAGCTTTAATACTGCAGATGTAAACGATAATTTTGCCATTTCAGGAAAATTAAGCAATATTCCTGCAGTTGCATTAAATTCATTTATTGTTCCATATTTAAGTGTTTCTGCAACGGGATCTATACAGCAAATGTTGTTTAACTTCAAAGGAAATCCTAAAGGAATTGGCGGGACATTCAATTTGAAGCATAAAGACCTGAAAATTTCAGTTTTAGACAAAAAAAGCCGGGAGAAAAAGAATTTACTTAGTGCGGTTGCCAATCTTTTCATCAAATCAGACTCAGGGAAATTTCCAGAATCGGTTGTTGTAGAAGGTGTGGAAAGAGATCCTACAAAATCTTTCTTCAATATGTTCTGGAAAGGTATCGAAAGTGGACTTAAACAAACATTAGTGGGAATAAATGTAGATAAAACAAAGAAAAAAGTAGAAAAAGCAGAGAAAAAAATTGAATCTGTGAAAAAATCTATTAAAGATGCCAAAAAAGATATTTCCACGCTCACTTCCTCATCTTCAACTCAACATAAAAGGAAAAATAAGGACAAAAAATAATAAACTTTCATAAAAATATATAAAACAATCCCGATTCTCAACAGAATCGGGATTGTTTTTTTTTTGAATAAAAAGGATTAAAATTCGTCACTATACTGAATGGGAATATCTCTAAGAAAAGCGTCAAATTCTTCACCGGGATAATTACTGTCGGCTCCGTAAGAATCTATGATGATTCCTACATTTTTTTCATTATCCTGAATAATATATAAAACTGCATTATCATCCGGGTTGCTGTCGCCTTCAAAACGGTAACTTTTTACAATCGTTAATTCGTCTGGTTGATAATTTTTTTCAGAGTTTTCGTATTTCATCTCACATTGCTCATTCATTCTGAATTCTTTATGTATCCCTCTTTTTCTCAGGGTCTCCATTACTTGGCTAAGGGTGGACATTCTGTCTATATTTTCGTGATTTTCCATAATAATATTTTTCTAGAATAGATACAATTATTAAACCATAGAGTTTATAAGGTAATTTTTTTCAATACTGTCCTAAATAAAAATTATTAAAAATAGAAACAGCCTAAATACCTATTTTACATTTAGCTTTACATTTAATTTCAAAAAAGAACCCCTTGA
>NZ_JADQBD010000087.1:0-9687 GCF_017808115.1 Chryseobacterium sp. RR2-3-20
TGCTCCTCAGCATTGCTCACTTCCTCTTCCAATCAACCGCAAAATATTACGAATTATTTTTGACAAAAACACCAACTATTTTTGACCACATTACCTTAATTAAAATCTAAATCCAATCCTAATATCAATCCAAATCCTAAAAGATGCTCTTAAACGCATTCAATAAACACTGAAATATATTGAATTGGCAATTATATCTTTGATTGGTTTAATGTTAATTCCAACTCAAAAAAATATCTCCATACTTATTTCGTTTTAATCAGTTTAAACAATATGTTTTTTTCATAATACTGTGGTAAATGATTGTTTAAATGTTCTTATCATAAAAATTCTGGTAAGTAAGATATTTAATAGGAGTTAAGAATATTAATCCACGGTAATTATTCATTTAACCCCATCATAAACACTATGCTTATATTTGGTTTCATAATGTATAATAATTGCTACATTTTAAGCCCATAATTTACCTATTTAAGCTTAAAATGGAATGATGTACTACACAAAGTAAAAGCTCCCTAAAAAGATCTGAAAATCAGAAGCGACTTAATATTCCCCAGTGAATTTTTATATCATTAAATTTGAATGGATTACCGAATTCGTTCCCATTAGAAAGCTGAAAACTCATTAATCCTATAGGAATAAAAAAGTTAAAACCAAGACCTACGCTGTACAATTTGGGTTTTACATTTAGGGATTTGTTGTTAAGCTGACCGTACTGTCCAAACACGTCAAAAAATGCCTGATTTCCTATGAGATATCGGTATTCCAGTCCAGCGTAATAAAAGAAATCTGCGGCAAGTGAGTTTTCATTAAAACCGCGTAACGAATTCCATCCTCCAAAGCGGTATAGCTCATTGGCAGAAAAATCTATTTTTGAATCCATCATTGCACCTTCGCCTTTTATGTTGAGGAAATGATTGCCCTTGATGTTATAGTTATATTCTCCAAAAAAATAGAACTGATTTTGTTTAGAATCTATATTTTCCAACGTATATTTTGTTGACAGAAAATCGTATCCTACATTCAGTTTAGATTTATATAAAAACAAATCTATATCTGAAGGTTCGGTCATATCGAAGAAAATCCCAATCCCTTTTTTGTTGTAGTCTTTACCTTGGGTATACAGACTGTCGATAATTGTAGAAGATTCGAATGTACCTCTAAAGCCTATTCTCTGACGGTTGTTGATATGATAATAAAAAGCAGGCAAAGCCTTTACATTGGCAAATGTAGAATCTTGTCGGAAAATATTCACTTTCATATTCAAACCAACATTTGAACTGAAAAGATAAGGAATGTCACTCTGTAAATCGAAAGTCTGACCTTTATCCGGGTTTCTCTGCCAATATAAGTTTAGTGTTTCGAAACCGTTGAACATATTTTTGAAATTCACATTAAGAGTACCATTTAAAGTGAATTTGTCTTTTTTATCGTTTCCAAAACCGATAACGCCATCAAAACTGTTGGTTTTCTTCTTTTCCATAAACAGATAAATCTGTGTAGAATCTTTTGTAAAGAGAGTCTGGGGCTGCCTTTCTAAACTGATAAAAGGATGACTTAAGAAATTTTTATTAATAGCAATAAGGTTTTTTTCGTCGTAGGTTTTTCCTTTAAAGTCTTTATCCAGATTTTTTATAAAACGTTTCGGAACTTTAGTATACCCTTTTACCACAAAGCCATCTATAGTACGTTTATTATTTTTATTGATTTCGAGTTCTACAACAGGATACCCCTTTTTCTGTCCTTTGAATTTAGATTTAATTCTGCTGAATGCAAAACCATCATTTATATATTTTTTACTGATATTCTGTTTTACTGAATCTAAATTTTTAGTAAAAAACTCTTTTTCAAGCTTTAATTGATGAACAATAGAATCTGAAAGTGAAACATACGATTCGTTAAAATTTTTCCCTTTATCATAATAAATCAATGTACTGTCGCCTTTTAATTTTACATCTTTCAGCTCTGTGAAAAAATAATTGCTTTGAGCCAGGGAATCCAGAAACTTTGCCGCAGAAAGAGAATCTTTCACTTTCTTTTTTACTTTGGTTTCGGTATCTATAAGAAAATACTGCTTTTTCTGTGCCTTGAAAAAAGTACAGCAGCAAAGCATTACTACCATGCAAAATGAAAAGATTTTTATAGGTAAAAATTTAGCGATAAACATATTCTTTTCCTGTTTCATCAATATAGAATTCCGTTCCGTTTCGCTCTGCTAATAGTAAACCATTATCGTAGAAAGAATCTAATTTGTCGTAATAATTTTTATTAATGTATTTTTTTTGCTGAAAGTTGTAAATTCTGTATTTCCCTTTACTGTCTTGTATTTTAATTAAATTTCCTGATGGATGAACGGGAAAATAAGGCATGAAATTTTCTGCAAATTTCTTTCCGCGATCAGAAAAATACAAATTGGAGGTTTTGGGATCTAAAGATTTTCCTATAAAATACGCCTGGTGCTTCCCTTGTGAATTGCTGAAGCTTTTAGTTTCTATTATTTCGAAATCTGCAGGAATAATAACTGTTCCTTTTTCATCAGTAATTCCGTATTTCTTATTTTTTGTAATTCTGAACAATAATGGATTTTTAGCTGCTATTTTAACATCATCAAACTTACCAATATTCTGTTTTTTGAAATCATCAATTATTTTTTCATCCTTTTCTCTTTGCATCATTTCCGCCTGACGAATTTTACTTTCAGATTCTGTTAAAATATCCGAAGATGAATTTTCACTGGCTCTCGAAAGATTGTCGCACGGTAATTCGGTATTGTCTGTAAGAATACATTTCATTTTCCTGTCTTCGAAAACTTTTGCGAGAGTTATTTTTTTACTTTTCGCTCTGTTTTATCATACCGTTCATACTCCGCAAAAGGATTTGCTCTATCATATTTTGCTGGGATTATTAATGTGTTTTTAGCATCCATAAATCCCCATTTACTTCCAACTTTCACCGGAATAAGTTTGCCATTCTGAGCACAGAACAGAAAAGGAAGCAATAAAAACAAATATTTAGCTACTTGCATCATACCATTATTTAACCGGATTTAATCAAGTTTATTGTATTTCTTCATTAAATTCTCGTATGTTCCCTGCGGAAGAATCCATTTCAAAGGAACGCCAATTTTTTGCCCGAATTTCCCGAAATAATAATGTGCTTTCCATTTCTTTTTGTTTAAAAGACCTTCAACATATTCAGCAACTTCCAAAGGTTCTGTTCCGTCCCCAACATGAGAATTCATCAAAGCATACACTTTATCGAAAACATTTTTGTAAGGTTCTGAAACTTCTGTACGAACTCTGTTTTCTGCAATATTGGTTTTAATATCGCCAAGATGCAGCGAACAAACCTCAATATTCCAAGGGTAAACTTCGTATCTCATCGCTTCCGTCACTTTATCCAAAGCAGATTTGGAAGCAGAATAAAACCCACGAAAAGGCAGCCCCATCTCACTTCCGATGCTGGAAACGTTGATAATCTGTCCAAACTTATTTTCACGCATTTTCGGCATTACAGCACTCATCATTTGCACCGCACCCACAAGATTCAGATTGAATAATTTTAGAATATCTTCTTTGGAAGAATCTTCTACGGCACCTACCATACCCATTCCAGCATTATTGATGAGCACATCAATTTTTGTTTCTGTTTTTAAAACTTCTACAATCGCATTTTGTACCGCTTCATTATCGGTAACATCCGTTGGGATAGACTTGAAATACTTACTTTCAGTTAGTTTTCGGCTTAAACCGTACACTTTATGACCTTTCTTCCCGAAATATTCTGCTAACACGAAACCAATTCCGGAAGAAGTTCCTGTAATAATAATGGTTTTTGACATTTTATTTTTAGTCTATTTTTTTAGTTTATAAAAATAGCGATTTAATAGGTAACGGATATGAAACAAAATATATCATTCCTTAACAAGGATTTTATCCAAATCTTCCCAAAACATCGGATAAGATTTTTCTACCACATTTTCGTCTTCAATATTCAACTCTTTGAGCAGACAAAAAGGTGCAAAACTCATTGCCATTCTGTGATCCTGATATGTTTTAATAGAAATATTATCTTCCGGCTCTGTAAAATTAACTGATTTGATGGTTGATTCCGTAATTTCGGTTTCGCAACCCAGTTTTTTCAATTCTATATTTAAAGCTGAAAGTCGGTCTGTTTCCTTCACTCTTAACGTTCCCAAACCTGAAATTTCAAATGGAATTTTTAAGGCAACCGCCGTTACACAAAGCGTCTGAGCAATGTCAGGACAATTATTCATATCCAAAATAATCTTTTCAGGAAACTGAAAGTTTTCTATGGGCTGAAGAGTAACTTGATGTTCATCTTCATTGAAAATCGTTTTTATTCCGAAGAAATCTTCGTAAATTTTCGCAATTGCAGCATCTCCCTGAGTAGAATTTTTGTAAAAACTTTTCAAATGAATTGTTTCTCTTCCAATCGCCGCAAATGAGTAAAAATACGACGCAGAACTCCAGTCGCTTTCTATTTCATAATTGATGATGGATGATGGATGGTTGATAAATGGTTCAACTTTAATCGAATTTCCTTCAAAAGTATTTTCAATTCCGAAATAAGTTAAAATACTGAGCGTCATTTCAATATAAGACCTGGAAGTAACTTCACCGATAAGATTTATTTCTAAACCTTTCTCTAATTTTCCTGCAATTAACAGTAAAGAGGTAATAAACTGGCTTGAAATATTTGCCGGAACATCCACTGTTGTCTCTGTAATAGACTTTCCTATAATTTTCAATGGCGGAAAACCTTCATTTTCTAAATATTCTATTTCAACACCAAGATTTTGTAAAGCCGTTACCAAATTCTTAATCGGTCTTTCTTTCATCCTTTTTGATCCGGTAAGAATGGTGGTTTTTCCTTCCTGAATAGAATAATAGGAGGTAAGAAAACGCATTGCCGTTCCTGCATGATGAATATCGACCACTTCGCTGTTTTCAGACAAAGCCCTTTGTAACAATTGAGTATCCTGAGAATTAGACAGATTACCAATTTCTATATTTTTAAACAATTTTTCTAAAATCAACAAACGATTCGAAATGCTTTTCGAACCGCTTATTTGTATGTTTCTTCCTGAAATTAATTTAGATTTTGTGATGATCATTTCTTGTAATAAATTTTGCCGTCTTTATTTGCGTAACCTATAAAATTCTTGTCTTTGTCATAAAGTTTAAAGAGATGAAACCCTTTTCTCCCATAATCTCTTCTGAAAAACAAAGGAAAATCCTTAAATTCTGAAGTAATAAACTCCAGATTTTTATTGCTCGCAACAAAAAACTGATAATTATCTCCTGTTCTCACTACAAAACCAGATTCGTAAATGGCATGCCCATCCGCTGAAAAAATTTCGTCATATTTTGGAGGAACAAGCCATTTGTTATCTCTCACAAGAAAATAACCTATTTTCCCGTTTTCTTTCTTCAAATATCCATAATCAAAGGTGGCATCTTTGTATGTTATGGTTAATTTTTCACTTCTGTCGGGCTCTATATATCGGTAAAAAGAATCTGCATACCCAATCTTTTCCAAAGCATTCTCAGGAATAGACGGTTTGCCCGCAGGCGGCATTTTTATCCCTTCCATTGCGGGTGGTGGCATAGAATAAGTGGGACTGCTCAAGGAACGGTCAGAATAATAATCTTTTACAACTTTTATAGGTTCTCTCTTTTCAGATTCTATTTTGCCGTTATTAAAATTTAGGGTAAGATTTTTTTCAGATCGGTTTAGATCCTGGTAAATAATTGAAAACGATTGTGGAAATTTATCGTAATTGGTATCTACTTCATAAGAGTTTTCAAAAAAGGTTTTAATGATTTTTTTTTGTTTTTTATCAAACAAATGTAAAGAATACCGGTTCTGCGTGGAGTATAGCAAAAGCAACGCTGTTCCTGTAAGTGCGGGCTTTTCGTTTTTTCTGCCATCTATTACAATAATGTTGTTATAACTTTTTCCTAAAAGAGGTTCTCCGCTTTTGTTGTATAAATTTTCTGAGAGATAATCCGAACTTCCATTAGAATACATAAAATCCTTGCTGTTTTTTACAAGAACCCCAATTACAAAATCTTCCTGATTATCAAAATAAGTATAATCGCCGTCTTTTATAATAATTTTGTTGTTCAGAATATAAGAAGCTTTATTCTCTTTTCTGACGGTAAAATCATTATTATATCCTACAGAAATTTCATCGTAATTAGCCGGAATAATCATTTTGCCGTTTTCGTCTGAAACACCAAATTTATCGCCTATTCTGAACGGAACATAAACCTGCGAATCCTGCGCCGTGAGAGATAAGGAAATTATGGATAGAATAAGCAAATAGAGAGATTTCTTCATTATTTTAATTTTTCATTGTTTTGATGCCTGTCTTTATCGCGGTCTGTTTTAATTTTCATCTTTTTATCGAATGCTTCCTGCAAATCAACTCCGGTTTGGTTGGCTAAACATAAGGTTACAAAAAGCACATCTGCCAATTCTTCTCCTAAATCTTTAGTTTTATCGCTTTCTTTTTCGCTTTGTTCACCATATCTTCTTGCAATAATTCTCGCCACTTCGCCCACTTCCTCAGTTAACATTGCCATATTGGTAAGTTCATTAAAGTAACGGACGCCAATGGTTTTTATCCATTCATCTACTTGATGTTGGAGATTTTTTATTTCCATATTAAAAAATATTGCTGAAACATTTTCAAAAAAAACCGTAAAAAATAGCTCTTAAGAATTTATAAAAAATTAACTGTTTTACTGATATGCACCCAATGTAGGATTAGAAGTTCTGGACACTCCAACAATATCAGTAGGAACAGAATTAGCTACAGCCAGATCTCCTTTATTTCTTGCTGGAGAATCTGCTTTTACTCGTAAATTCATTTTAGCGGTAAAATAATTTATAAACTTAGGATCCTGATTTTTATAACTTTGAATTACATCCATACTGCTATCAAAATTAAAACCTGCAGCACTAATACCGGAATATTTCAATAAACTGTTCTGAATGGTAAAATTAAATAACTGCCCAGGAACCTGTTCAAATGTTACCGAATTATCTCTGTCCGAATAAAAAATACTGTTTTTAAGATTCAGATGAAGTGAACCCAATTCTGTCTGTCCGCTTTCATTTTTATATTCATTGGTTACAAATAATGCATTTCTTGGGAACTGATTCATTATTTGAGAATAATTTACAATCGTAGAATGTGTAAAATCATACATTCCACCTTTATAAATTCCAACGCAAGACTCTCCACAGTTATTCATTACCAAATTTGAGGCATTAATATTGGAACGAATTGCATAAATCCCATATTCCTGAAAAGTATGAATGAATGAATTACTGATATTGGCGGTTACCTGTTTCATATCTAAACCTCTTTTTCCACCAAATAATCTTGCATGATTCATGTTTAGTGTAGAACCTTCTGCCATTTTAATAGAATTCCAGTTTCTTGGAATGGTGTCATAATAAGTATCATTTCGATCCCCGCGTAATACAACCTCTTTATTTAAAGTACCGTTAATATTAAGATATGCTCCGGCTGAAACCTTCATTCCGCTGTTTTTGTGGAAATAAACTTTTGTACCTTCTTCTATATCTAAGCTTACATTAGGATTTATGGTAAGATTTCCATAAATGATTTTGGCTTTATTATTTGTCCAAGTAGTATTATTGCTTATTACATTGGGATTGGTAGGAGTTTGAATGAAAAATTCGGCATCCTGAACTACTGAAAACAAAGTTACATGTTGCTGTGCCGCTCCTGTTGTAAATAAAACTCTGTCTTCCGCGATTGCTTCGGGTCCGGAAGCCTGCGGAGCAATTTCCACAAAAATATAAAGACTGTCTTTTTTTCTTAAAGGTACATTTTGAAAATCGTAGCCAGGTTTTCCGTCTACATTAATTCTGTATAAAGAAGATGCTCCTTTTTCTAAATGAATTCTGGGAATCATTACATCTTTATCTTCATTATTAAAAACTTTTACGGCATACGTTTCGGATCTTATCTGCTGATAAACGGTATCGCAGAAAACCGTATCTCTGGAAAATCTTAACTCTCTAGAAGGAGAATCAAAACTGATATCATCCTGATTGCAGGAAATCGTGAACAGCAAAATTAAAGAAGAGAAAAACAGTAATGATTTAAGTTTCATAGCCAATTATTATTTCTTTTTTAAATTCTTTTATGCTCTAAAATTCATCAACAAAATTGAAAAATCTAAATTCAAGCGTATAAAAGTCTTCGGAAATTAATTTATATACGTTTCAAATTTAACGAAAATACTTCAATATTGTTGTTATTAAAAATTTCTCTGCATACTATTTGCAAATAATAAAAATATTTGTATTTTTGCAACCTAAAATTTAGCAGAGAAATATCCATTACTATTTCGAAAGCAAAGTTTAATTTTTTTAAAATTATAAAAGTTTACACATGAAAAACGGAATTCACCCAGAAAATTATAGACTTGTTGTTTTCAAAGATATGAGTAACGACGAAATGTTTCTTTGCAAGTCTACAGCAGATACAAAAGATACTATCGAGTTTGAAGGAACCGAGTATCCATTAATTAAAATGGAAATCTCTTCTACTTCTCACCCTTTCTACACAGGAAAAACTAAATTAGTTGATACTGCAGGTAGAGTAGATAAATTCATGAACAAATACAAAAAATTCGCTAAGTAATTTTTTGATTTTACCATATTTTAAAAGTCTTCCGAATTTCGGAAGACTTTTTTTGCTTTAAACGATACCATATTCTATTGCTCTCTTAACCAATTCTGAAACTTTATTACAATTCATTTTTCTGAGAATATTTTTGCGATGAGTAGTTACTGTATGGTAAGAGATATTTTGCTTTTCTGCAATTTCTTTTGCCGACAAACCTTCTACTAGAGAAGAAAGTATCTGTATTTCTCGTTTAGTAAGAGAAAAATCTATTTTTATTTTTCCTTTTTCATCATAATACATTTGGTGAAAATCACTTCGGCTGCCTATCCCTGAAATTATAACTGTGTACGGGTTTTCTTTAATAAGATGTTGAACATTAGAATGAATGTTAATTGCCTGAAGTAAATTTCCTCTTTCGTCTCTATAAGTATGAATCGCTTGATGGTGAAACATTTCATAACTGCCATTTCCTGTATCCATTCTAAAACAGTAGCTAGATTTTAATTCTTTTTGATTTTCCCATCCTATTTCATACATTTTCTCAATAGCCATTCTCTCTGCTTTCATTACAAACTCTAAATCTTCCGGATGAATAAGGTCTATAATATCTTTTAGATTATGCGGAATATTATCTAACCTATGTATTTTTAAAATATTTTGATGCACACCACTTATACTGCTGTCGTGAAAGTTGATGGTGTAGTAATAAAATTCTCCCGGAGCAAACATACCTCCGATAAAATCTTCAATCTTGGGAACTGGAAGTTTAATTTTTTTATTTTGAAGGATTTCCGGATAATCATTCCATACCTCCGTAAGCTGATGCGCTTTTATAGCACCTGTCTGAAATTTATCTTTCATGATTTTAGTTTTCCATAAAATTAATAAAAATTATTTTGATTATCCGTTTTTAATCATAACCCTGTAATGTTAGCAATAATAAGCCTTTCAAAGAGGCTATCTCCAAAATATCTTCGATTTAGCTTGTAGAT
>NZ_JADQBD010000088.1:0-9371 GCF_017808115.1 Chryseobacterium sp. RR2-3-20
GTTAATTTTGAATCCATAAGAAGGTTTTTTTGTTGTCAACCTCAAAGATACTTTGAGTTACTTTAATTCCTTCTTATTTTTTTATTTAGGACGCTATTGTCCTAATCCTATTTTGTGAGTACTTATCTGATGAATATTTTTTGTTTACTTTTGCCTAACAAAAAATATTCATGAAATACCTATTGCTCATCATATTTTTCTTCAGTTTTTCTGTTGAAGCACAATTTGTTAGAAATAAAAAAGATTCTAGTAGTGTTGATAAGAAAAAGTCTGACACTTTAATAGTAGACTCTGGAAAAAAAGATTCTCTGAAAATTTTTAAGCCAACCATTAATGATTATCAATTTCAAACACAGTTTTCTGAAAAGAAAATTTTTGATACAGTTATGACGTATAACAAGACGTTCATTTTTTCTCAATATAATAATCGTGATAACTTTGGGCGTGCGCAGTTTGCAAATATTGGAGGTGGATTTAATCAGCTCTCTTATGAATTCAATCCAGAACAGAATCTTTCACTGCTTCCATCAAATAAATCTTACGGTATAGTTGGTATCAACGATGTGAAATATTATGATGTTAAGACACCTACAGCAACTTTCATCTATCATACCGCGATGAAAAATGGTGCTGCTTTGCAATCTACTTATACTCAAAATATCGGTAAACAGTTCAATTTTGCGATAGATTATATGGGACTTAGATCGCAGGGATTTTATAGAAATGCTTTAGCTACAAATAATAACACTATATTTTCGGGGCACTATATTTCTAAAAAAGGTAACTACGAACTTTTCGCTCATTACATTCATCAAAACGTAAATAATCAGGAGAATGGTGGTATTGTAGATGATGATCTTTTCATGTCTGGTGAAAAACAAATAAAAAACAGGCAATACGCATTAGTTAATCTACAGGCGACAAATTCTAAGTATTCATACAGAAGATATTATTTAAGCCATCAGTTTACCCCTTTTAATTCGGAAAAATTTCCTTTTAGAATTAGGCATACACTCTTCAATCAGGGAAATAAATATTACTACCATCAGGACAATATAGAGAATTATTGGTTTGTAAACCCTCAGGATCTTATTAATGGCTTTCCTCTTTCCACCAAAAAATATTCTAATAATTTCAGTAATACAGTAAGTCTTGTCTTCGATAATGAACGTTTTAAACTGGATGCCGGTGTACGATATCAAAATTTAAAATTTGGAATTACTGATAATATTTTATCAAATATAGATATGCCTTCAGAACTGAAAGAAAACAGGATAGGAGCTGTTGGTAATATTCAAATAAAATTATTTGATAAGTTTCAGTTAAAATCCTTTCTGGAAATTTCTAAAGGCAGTCAGTTTGGTAATTATCTCAGAACAACCAATAACGTGAAGTTTGAACCTATAAAAGATTATTTTGTAGATGCAAAAGTAAATTTCCAAAGTTCTTACCCATCATTTAATTATCTTGCTAATACTTCAATCTACAGAAATTTCAATTATTTTCTTGCAGATGCTAAAAACCAATCTGTAACAGAAATTGGCGGAAGTGTACATCTGAAGTGGTTTCAGTCTCAGTTATTTGCTAATTATTTCAGGATAGATAATTATGCTTACTTTGGATCCGACTCAAAACCTAATCAGAGTTCTAATTCGCTTAATATTTCTCAGATAGGAGGAGATGCAACGTTTTCTTACGGAAGATTCCATTTGAATACACGCTTGCAGATTCAGAATGTTTTAACCAATAAAGAGCTTATGCCATTACCAAGCGTTATTGGGAGGGCAGATTTTTTCTTTCAGTCTAAAGCATTTAAAGGAGCTGCAGAAATACAGACCGGAGTAAAAGTGTACTATTTTTCAAAATTTGCTTCGAGAGAATATTTTCCTGTTCTTAACGAATATATTTTGCCAAGAGACAATTCTTTTTCTATAGGTGGACAGCCAATTGCAGATCTATATTTTAATATGAAGGTGAAGAAAATGTTTTTTTTCATAGAAGGTCAGCAAATAGGAACTTTAATCTCACATAACAAGGCTTATGCATTTCCTCACTATCCAATATATGATTTTAGATTGAATATTGGTATTGTTTGGTATTTGTTCAACTAAATAATTAGTCGATATCGCTGAATTGTTCTATAAATAGCCTTTAACATTAAATATTAACTTTTGAAAACAATAAAAAAAATATCATTTAATGATATAGAAAGCATTCCTCAACTTGTAAAAGATTTTCTTAAATCTGATATTGAGGGTTTTGAAAATGCTGTTTTTTCAAAAAGAAACTTTGAAAATCAAATTCAAAGAAAGCAAAACTCTTTTTCTCAGGAAAAAAGAATGATTCTTGCCGAGACCATAGAAAATCAACTTTCTGAGTATATTCTTACTTCAAAACAATCTGAAAATTTAGGTTATCTAAGATCGAACAATACTTTTACCATAACAACAGGGCATCAGCTGAATCTTTTTTCGGGACCGGTTTTTTTTATTTATAAAATTTTGCAGACGATTAAAACCTGTACTTATTTAAAAGAAAATTTTCCGGAGTATAATTTTGTTCCGGTATATTGGATGGCTTCTGAAGATCATGATTTTGAAGAAATAAATCACTTTAAAACAGAAAATAATTTTTATGAAATCAATGAAAAAAGTGGTGGTGTTGTAGGCAAGATTAAAATTAGCGATACTTTTTTTATTTCAGAATTTGAAAAGGAATTCAGAGATACTGTTTTTGGAACGGAACTTATTTTAATGCTGAAAGAAGCTTACAAATCCGGAAATACCTTAACAGAAGCAATACGGATTTTAGTTCAGAGAATATTTTCGAAATATGGTTTACTGATTTTGGATGGCGATAATAAAGCATTGAAAAATGAAATGGTCGAGGTTTTCAAAAATGAATTAAAACACTTCCGTTTACAACATGCTTCAAAAGATAAAGTTGAATCTCTTACAGAAAAATATGGTAAAGTTCAGGTAAATCCACGCAAGATTAATTTGTTTTACCTCACAGATACAAGAGACAGAATTGATTTTGATGGCGTAAAATATTTTGTGGTAGACAAAAATATAGAGTTTACTCCAGAAGAAATTTTTGAAGAGCTAGAAAATCACCCGGAAAAATTCAGTCCGAATGCTTTAATGAGACCGGTTTATCAGGAAACTGTTCTTCCTAATCTCGCCTACATAGGTGGAAATGCAGAGATTATGTATTGGCTGGAATTAAAAGATTATTTTAAAGAACTCAGTTTGCCTTTTCCTATTCTTACACCGAGAAATTCGATGCTTTTTTTATCTGAAAAGATTCTGAATAAAATAAATAAACTCAATCTTTCTATAGAAGATTTTTTTGGGAACTTCACAAAACTGGTCAATGATAAAATTTTGAATGATAACAAAATTTTAGATGTCCTGAATAGCCAAGAAGAAATACTTCATAAACAATTTTCCGAAATAAAAGATTTGGCACAACTCACAGATCAATCATTTGGCAATCTTGTGAAGGCTGAAGAAATCCGACAGACAAAATCTTTTGAAAGAATGAAAAAAAGACTTTTAAAAGCTGAAAAAATAAAACAAAATGAACTGTTGGAACGTCTGGAAAATCTTTTTCTTGCTGTGCATCCGGCTAAATCATGGCAGGAAAGAGTCTATAATTTCAGCGTTTTTTACTCAGATTTTGGTTCAGAATGGATAGATTTCTGTTTGGATGAAATGGAGGTTGAAGAATCGAAACTGATAATTGTTGCCATTTAATTTTAAAGAAGTATTTTTGTAAACTATAATATAGATTATGATAAAGAGGTTTTTTGTATTATCTGGTTTATGTGTTTTTCTAAGTATGTCTGCTCAGAAAACTCATACCGTTGTAAAAGGCGATAATCCTTACAATATTTCCAAAAAATATGGGATTACGGTTGAAGAATTGCTTAAAATGAACCCAAAAGTAAAAGATGGAAAACTTTCTATTGGGGATACTTTGAGTGTGAAGGCTGGAAGCAATACAGGGTTTAAAACTAATTCTGTTTCCAAAACCACTCAGTTGGGTAAAATTGTTCTGCAGCCTAAACAAACCATTTATGGCATTACCAAACAATACAAAATTTCTGAAGAAGAACTGCGAAGATTAAATCCAGATTTAGATTCTAATATGAAGATTGGCAATGAAGTGGTTCTCCCTCTTGAAAATGTTAAAAAATATGGTGGAGCTTCGGTAATTTCTTCTGCAAAACCAGTTGAAAGTTCTTCTAATACTTCATCAAGCACAAAATCTAAAATAGATTCGGATATAGACAAATCTTCGCATTCAGTCTCAGATAATTCTCAGGATGAATATGCTACTTATACTGTAGAACAAGGCGATACCGTTTTTTCCATCGTTAATAAATTCGGAATTACCATAGACGAATTGGTTGCCTTAAATCCAGATCTTGCCAAAGGTCTTAAAGCAGGAATGGTTTTAAAAATAAGAAAACTGGATCCGGGTTATATAAAGAAGAACGGAGATGCTTTAAGCGTTGTTTTGATGTTGCCTTTTGGGTACAGTACCAATGAAACTCAATACCGATCCATGGCTTTAGATTTTCTTACGGGAGCTAAATTGGCAATCGAAAGAAATGCAGCTTCAGGGCAGAAGCTGGATGTCAAAATTGTAGATTCCGGAAATGAGAATTCTTTTAAAAGTTCACTTTCTCAAATCAATACCAATAATACAGATCTTATTATTGGGCCATTTTTCAAGTCTAATGTTATAGATCTTTTAGATTTTACTAAAACTCAAAAAATTCCTGTAGTTGCTCCATTTGCAAATTCTTCAGAATTATATGGTTACAGTAATCTTATCATTTTAGAAACTACAGATCAAACCTATGCAGATAAAATAGCTGAAGAAGTTAAAAACGCATATTCTAACCAGAAAATCTATATTTTGGCAGATGCAAAAAAAGAAAATGCCAATTATCTGAAGTCTATTCTGGAAAAAAATCTGAAAAACGCGAATATCATCATTGTAAATTCAGCATCAGAAATTCAACTCGACCAAAATATGATGACGGGACAATCTGCTCCTGTTATTGCTGTTCTGGCAAATGATAATGACGCTGTGGGAGAGGCTTTTTCCAACAAAATGATTGCTCTCTCTAAAGAAGTTCAGGGGATAAAAGCATTCAGTATGTATTCTACCCCAAGTTTTGAGAAAAAAATTGACGATTTAAGTCAGGCAAGTTTGGTGTATCTTATGGATAGAAAGATAGATACAGACGGAAGATTCGAAAAAGAAGTTTTAGCAGCTTATAAGGCTAAATATTGTAAAACGCCAGGCAAATATGCCATCATTGGCTTCGATGTGGTAAACGATATGCTTACAAGAGAAAATAAAAGAGGTGAAATTTTTAAACAAATCAATAAAGTGCAGACTCAGTTGGCAACTAAGTTTGAATTTGTAAGAACTAAGTCTAACGGAGCTTACATCAACAAAGGTTTCCGAGTTATAAGACTGGTACCATAATTTTATCTTTATTTACATAATATATTATATTTGCATTAATATTTAAATTTATAAATGAAAGCACTTGTATTTCCTGGGCAGGGATCGCAGTATGTAGGAATGGGAAAAGAATTATACGATTCCCGAAAAGACATCAAAGATTTAATGGAATCTGCCAATGAAATTTTAGGGTTCGACATCCTTTCACTCATGTTCAGTGGAACCGATGAAGATCTTAAAAAAACAGAGGTTACTCAGCCTTCTATATTCATCCATTCTGTAGCTGCTTTAAAAGCTATCAATGGCTTAGGTGCAGAAATGGTTGCAGGGCATTCTTTAGGAGAATTTTCTGCTTTAGTGGCGAATGGAGTTTTGTCTTTCGATGATGGATTAAAATTAGTTTCTGAAAGAGCTAAGGCAATGCAGGAGGCATGTGATGCCAATCCTAGCTCTATGGCAGCAATTTTAGGTTTAGAAGATGCTATAGTTGAAGAGATCTGTGCTTCAACTAGCGGAATTGTTGTTCCTGCAAATTATAACTGTCCTGGGCAGCTTGTTATTTCTGGGGAAACTGTGGCGGTAGAAGAAGCTTGTGTAAAATTAAAAGAAGCTGGAGCCAAAAGAGCATTGCTTTTACCGGTAAACGGGGCATTTCATTCACCTTTAATGAAGCCGGCACAAGAAAGATTGGCTGCTGCAATAGAAAACACTAAATTCAGAAAAGCAACTATTCCTGTTTATCAGAATATTACAACAACTGCTGTTACAGATCCGGATCAGATAAAGAAAAATCTAATCGAGCAATTAACCGGTCCGGTAAAATGGACTCAATCTGTACAAAATATGATTAAAGATGGGGCTTCTCATTTCGTAGAAGTGGGTCCTGGAAAAACTTTACAAGGGTTAATTAAAAAAATTAATAGCGAAGTAACTTCTGCTTCAGCAATTTAAATAAAATAATATGGGCGAAATATATTCACCGGGAAAGCTGATGCTTACTTCAGAATATTTCGCTGTAGATGGAGCTCTTGTTCTGGCTGTACCCACGAAGCTAGGACAAGAGTTTTTTTTTGAAGAAAAGCAAGATTCAGAATCACATATTTTTTGGGAAGCTTATCACCAGAATAAACTGTGGCTGAAAGCAATCATCAATTACAAAAGTTGGGAGGTTTTAGAAACCAATCTTCCTTCGAGTGCGGAATTTATCTTGAAAACACTCAAAAATGTTCAGTCTCTCTCAGGAACTAAATTTCAGGCAACAGATTCTTATTGTTTAAAAACAAATCTACAGTTTCCACCCGATTATGGATTGGGAAGCAGTTCTACACTGATGAATAATCTTGCAGAATGGGCAGAAATCGATCCGTTTCAGTTAAATGAGATTAGTTTGGGAGGAAGCGGATACGATATTGCTGTTGCCAAAGCGAAATCTTCCGTACTTTATCAGAATAAACCTAAACCTCATTTTGAATGTATTCAATATTCACCAAAATTTAAAAATCAACTCATTTTTATTCACCTGAATCAGAAGCAGGATAGCCGTGAGGGAATTCGTCTTTATAAGTCCAAAAATAAATCTCAAAATTTAATTGATGAATTTTCTAATCTCACAAGAAATATTTTATTATGTAATGAATTGGAAAATTTTTCTCAATTAATGATATTACATGAGCAAAGAATTTCAGATTTTATTGAAATTCCGACAGTTAAGTCTGTTTTTTTTGAAGATTGCCCTGTTTTTGTTAAAAGTTTAGGCGCTTGGGGTGGAGATTTTGTAATGACTGCAAAATTTAGCGGTTACAAGGACTATTTTTGGGACAAAGGTTTTAGCACTATTTTCGATTGGGACGATATAATTTGCTGAAATTCAATGATATAAATCTTCTTATTTTTATTTGCCATTTTCACTTATATGTTTATATTTATCAACGTTTAACAATTAGTTCACATTAAATTGTTTAAACCAAAAAAAAGAAACAGAAAATATAAGTAAAATGAAAAACGCTAAAATCATCCAAGATTTGCAAAAATTAGGGATTAGAGGAGATTACGAATTAATTTATAATCCTTCTTACGAAGAATTATATCAAGCGGAAGTTTCACCTGATAATCAGGGTTTTGAAAAAGCTGAACTTACAGAATCTGGAGCAGTGTCTGTAGAAACAGGTATTTTCACTGGCCGTTCGCCTAAAGACAGGTACATTGTTCAGGATGACGTTACGAAGGATACTATTTTCTGGGATGGTAAAGTAAACTTACCTACTACACCTGAAATTTTTGACTCTTGCAAAGATTTAGTTTTAGATCAGCTTTCTTCTTCAAAAAAAATCTATGTTGTAGATACTTTTTGCGGAACGAACGAAGATACAAGACTTAAAGTAAGATTTATAATGGAAGTTGCATGGCAGGCTCACTTTGTAACGAATATGTTTATCCGCCCGTCGCATTATGATCTTCAAAATTATGGAGAACCAGATTTTACTGTTATCAATGGTTCAAAAACTACAAATCCAAACTGGGAAGAACAGGGATTGCATTCTGAAAACTTTATCATGTTCAATCTTACCGAAAAGCTTCAGATTATTGGCGGAACTTGGTATGGTGGAGAAATGAAGAAAGGGATGTTTGCAATGATGAATTATTATCTTCCGCTTAAAGGAATGGCGTCTATGCACTGTTCTGCAAACGTTGGTGAAAAAGGTGATGTAGCACTGTTTTTCGGACTTTCCGGAACAGGGAAAACTACTTTATCTGCAGATCCTAAGAGATATTTAATTGGAGATGACGAACATGGTTGGGATAACAAAGGGGTTTTCAACTATGAAGGAGGTTGTTATGCGAAAGTAATTGACCTTTCTGAAGAAAAAGAACCGGATATTTTCAGAGCAATCAAAAGAGATGCTCTTCTTGAAAATGTGGTTGTAAAAGACGGTGTTTGTGATTATTCTGATGGTTCGATCACAGAAAACACAAGAGTTTCTTATCCTATATATCATATCAACAAAATTGTATTGCCTTCTAAAGCGGGACATGCTCAGAAGATTGTTTATCTATCTGCTGATGCTTTTGGGGTATTGCCTCCGGTATCTATTTTGGATGAAAACCAGGCACAATATCACTTCCTTTGCGGTTATACTTCTAAATTAGCTGGAACAGAAAGAGGAATTACTTCTCCTGAACCGTCGTTTTCACCAGCTTTTGGCGAAGCTTTTTTAACATTGCACCCAACGATGTATTCAAAAACATTAATTGGTAAAATGAAGGAGCATGGTGCAAAAGCTTATTTGGTAAATACAGGTTGGAATGGTACAGGAAAAAGAATTTCGTTAAAGGATACCAGAGCGATTATTGATGCAATTATAGACGGATCAATAGAAAATGTAGATAAAGCTGTTATTCCTATCATGAATCTTGAAGTGCCAACTTCTCTGCCTAATGTTACAGAAGGTATTTTAGATCCTCGTAATACTTATAATGATGTAGCAGAATGGGAAGATAAGGCTAAAGATCTTGCAGCAAAATACATCAAAAATTTTGAACAGTATTGCAATAATGAAGAAGCAAGGAAGCTTATTTCTTCAGGACCTCAATTAGTAGAACAGACGATTTAATAATTGTAAAAGACGCTCCAAATTTTTGGAGCGTCTTTTTTATTTAAAATTAAAAAATCATATATTAGTTATAAAAAGCTATAAATTTTTGATAATTAACACTTTATGTTTGTTTGTGATATTTGTATTCGATTTAAATATTATTTGTAATGCTTTTAAATTTCATGGTTAATTATTGTGGTAATGTGGTCAAAAATAGTTGGTGTTTTTGTCAAAAATAATTCGTAATATTTTGCGGTTGATTGGAAGAGGAAGTGAGCAATGCTGAGGAGC
>NZ_JADQBD010000089.1:0-9156 GCF_017808115.1 Chryseobacterium sp. RR2-3-20
TTCTGTCCCAAAATGTGCTGAAAAACTGAATAAATTCATATCTAATTGTTTGATTACTACAAATATACAAAAGTTATGATAAATTACGGATATTCATTTTAAAATTAGATTAAAATTAAATCTAACAAGATATTATGGCATACATTTTATTAATTTATCAAATCATTAGATAAAATTTCATTATTAAAAAAAATGCTTATATTTAAATTTCTAACTATATAATACCATTATGTCTATAAAAAGATTATTCGATATACCCTATTATGCTCTGCAAAACTTGCCTAAAAACGATATGTTTGTAACAAAATATCAGGGCGAGTGGAAAAAAACTTCTACGCTGGAGTTTATCAATCAGGGGAATAAGATTTCCAGAGGGCTTTTAAAACTGGGTATAAAACCGGGAGATAAAATTGCTCTTATTACTACAAATTCTCGCACAGAATGGGCAATTATGGATTTGGGGCTTTCGCAAATTGGTGTTGTATCCGTACCTGTTTACCCAAGCATTTCATCGGAGGATTACGAATTTATCTTCAGCAATGCAGAAGTAAAATACTGTTTTGTTTCGGACAAAGAATTACTCGACAAAGTGATGAAAATTAAACATCAGGTACCGAGTTTACAGGGGATATTTACATTCGATAATATTAACGGAGCTGCTAATTGGAAAGAAATTCTGGATTTAGGGGAAGATGATTCTACTCAAATTGAAGTAGAAGACTTGTCTAAAGCTATTAATCCAGACCAGATTGCAACCATTATTTACACTTCCGGAACTACAGGCAGACCCAAAGGAGTAATGTTGAGCCATGAAAATATTGTTTCTAATCTTCTAGGATGTCTGCCCAGAATCCCCAAAAAGAAAAATCTCGATTATAAAGACACCAGAGTTCTGAGTTTTTTACCCATCTGCCATATTTTTGAACGTTTGTTGTTCTATCTGTTTCAGTATCATGGTTTTTCTGTGTATTTCGCCGAAAGCATCGAAAAAATGGGTGAAAATGTAAAAGAGGTTAAACCCCATTACATGAGTGTTGTACCCAGATTAATAGAAAAGGTTTATGATAAAATTTACAATACCGGTTCTAGCGCAGGAGGATTAAAAGAGAAAATATTCTTCTGGGCTTTAAATTTAATTCAGAAAAAGAAAGAAATTTCAAAACCATCGGGATTGGCTGAAATTATTGCAGACAAATTGGTTTTTAAAAAATGGAGAGAAGGATTAGGTGGCGAAATCATTACCTTAGTGTCGGGATCTGCAGCTCTTTCTACAAGACTGAATTTAATGTTTCAAAATGCAGGAATTCCTATTTTGGAAGGATATGGGCTAACTGAAACTTCTCCTGTAATATCTGTAAACTCTTTTCAACAGATGAAAGTAGGAACCGTAGGACATCCTTTGGATAATTTAACGGTGAAAATTCAGGAAGACGGCGAAATTACCGTAAAAGGACCTTCTGTTTTTAAAGGATATTTTAAAAATGAAGAAATGACCAAAGAGGCATTCACCAGCGACGGATTCTTTAAAACCGGAGACATCGGACATATTGACAGCGAAGGTTTCCTCCAGATAACAGACCGAAAAAAGGAAATGTTTAAAACTTCTGGCGGAAAATATATTGCTCCTCAAACCATAGAAAATTTAGCCAAAGGTTCTAAGTTTATTGAGCAGATTATGGTAGTTGGCGATGGTGAAAAAATGCCAACAGCACTCATTCAGCCTGACTTTGAATTTGCTAAAAACTGGGCAGCCAGAAATAATTTAAATTTGGGAACCACACCTAAAGAAATCGCAAAAAGCCCAGAACTGAAAGCCAGAATTGAAAAAGAAGTAGATAAAATTAACGAACATCTGGGTAATTGGGAAAAAATTAAAAAAATTGAATTAACACCAGAAGTTTGGAGTATAGAAAGCGGACTTATTACGCCTACGCTTAAACTTAAACGAAAAGCAATTAAAGAAAAATTCATCGATCTTTACAATAAAATGTATGACCATAAAGAATAAAAATTTCTTTCAACAAGCTAAAGCCGATTCAAAATATTTGAATCGGCTTTTATTTGATTATACCTTATTAAAGAAGTAAACCATAAAGATTAAAATGATTTTGCATAAAAATAAAAAAGACCGAAAAATAAATTTCCGGTCTTGTATTTTTAGAATATCTAATTAGAATTTAATAACAGAATTCATTTTTTCTGTTTCTTCCATTACCAACTCATCATCTACTAAGATTTTTCCTGAATGCTCGTCGATGATAATTTTCTTTCTCTGAGCGATTTCCATCTGTTTTTGAGGCGGAATGGTGAAGAATGATCCTTTTGGAGCACCTCTTTCTAATCCTACAACCGCTAAACCTGTAGAAGAGTTACTTCTGATTCTGTTGTAAGAAGCTAATAATCTTTCGTCGATTTTAGACGCAAATTCTTTAGATTTTTCGATTAGGTATTCTTCTTCTTTTTGAGTTTCAGAAATTAAACCTTCCAATTCTTCTTTTTTGAATTTAAGATGGTTTTTAAGATCGCTGATTTTATTATTCAGTTCTGCTAAAGTTTCTTCTTTGTGCCCAATTTTTGCACCAAATTCTTTAATTCTCTTTTCAGAAAGCTGAATCTCCAGTTCCTGATATTCTATTTCTTTACCTAAAGCTTCAAACTCTTTATTGTTCCTTACATTATCCTGTTGAGATTTGTATTTATCAATAAGATTTTTTGCGTGGCTGATAACTTCGTTTTTTGTATTGATCTGATCGTTCTGATCTTTGATCTCTGCATGAAATTTCTCTGCTCTTGTTTCAAGACCTTCAATCTCAATTTCAAGATCTTCCACTTCGATCGGCAATTCTCCTCTTGTGTTACGGATTTCATCCAATCTTGAATCGATGATTTGAAGATCATACAAAGCTCTTAATTTTTCTTCGACTGAAATTTCGGTGGTTTTTGCCATATCTAAAGGAAATAATTTACTGGGTTTGTTTTTTCACTAGATTTTAAGATTGCAAATGTACTAATTTTTTGTGATAAAATTTCAAATATTTGTTCTGCAACCCACTGTTCAGATTCATAATGTCCTACATCGCAAATTAATATCTTAGATTCTGCCTGAAAATAATCGTGATATTTAAGATCTCCGGTGATGAAAGCGTCACAGTTATTGCCCAAAGCAGATTTTATAGCACTTGCTCCGGAACCACCCAAAACCCCTACTTTTTTAATTTTTTTTCCAGTAAAATCTGAATGTTTAATGATATCAACTTTAAACTTATCTTTTATAAACTTCAAGAAATCCTTCTCTTCCATTTCATTTTCAAACTCACCATACATTCCTAAACCTGAATACTGATTTTGGTTATCCAAACTATAAATCTGATGTGCCACTTCCTCATAAGGATGGGCTTTTTTCATCGCTGAAACGATTTGGTTTTGTTTATAGGACTCAAAAATTACCGAAATCATCTTTTCTTCTGCATCTTCCCTATTGTTGAGTTGCCCAGAAAAAGGTGTAGAACCTTCCATCGGTCTGAAAGTTCCTTTTCCTTCGATGGTAAAACTGCATTCATCATAAAACCCTATATTCCCGGCTCCTGCCGCAAAAAGTGCTTCTTTTACATCTTCAGAATAGTCATTAGGAACAAAAACGGTAAGCTGTTTTAAATTATTTTTTTTAGGCTGAAGAATCTTTAAATTTCTCAAACCCAACTGATTGCAAATTCTTGCATTTACTCCAAAAAAATCATTATCTAAAGCAGTATGAATTGCATAAATAGCAATTTTATTTTCTATAGCTTTTAAGACTGCTTTTTCTACATAATTTTTTCCTGTAATAGATTTTAAACCAGAAAATATAATGGGATGAAAGCAAACAACAAGATTACAGTTTTTATCGATAGCCTCGTCAATTACTTTTTCTAATGCATCATGACAAACCAAAATTCCGCTTACATTGCGGCTGGGAAGTCCGCATAAAAGTCCTACATTATCAAAATCTTCCGCTTGTGGAATAGCAATCTGCGATTCTATGATAGAAATTACCTCTTTTATTGTCATTTTATTCTGTATGTTTGTCACGAAATTAGTTATAATTTAGTTAAACAAAAAACACTCATGGAAAGAGAACACAATCTAATTCCCGAAGATAAACTTTGGAAAAGGTTTTTGTATCGGGTGATTTACCGTTCGGATACCCGGCTGGGAAAACTTTTTGATGTTGTGCTTCTTGTTCTTATCCTATTAAGTACAGCCATCATCATGATGGAAAGTATCCCGAAGTTCGACAAAAAATTTCACAATTACTTTGTTATTACAGAATGGATAATTTCTATTTTTTTCAGTGCAGAATATTTTCTGAGAATTGCAGTTATAAAAAATAAAAAAAATTATATTTTCAGCTTTTTTGGTATTATAGATTTTCTTGCATTAGTACCTTTTTATCTTAGTTTTTTCTTTCCGATTACGAAGTATTTTTTAATTTTCAGAATGTTGAGAATGCTTAGAGTATTCAGAATTTTCAATCTTTTGGATTTTATGGATGACGGATACCTCATCGTAAGAGCTCTTAAAAACAGTTCAAGAAAAATTTATATTTTCCTTTTATTTCTCATCATTTTCTCTGTAATTGTAGGTTCACTCATGTTTATGGTGGAAGGAGGAAGATCCGGGTTTGAAACCATACCGCAATCTATTTATTGGGCAGTAGTAACGGTAACAACAGTAGGTTATGGTGATGTGTCTCCTATAACACCCATGGGAAAATTTTTTGCTGTTATTCTCATGCTTGCTGGTTATTCTATCATTGCAGTTCCCACAGGAATTGTGACTGCAGAAATGAGAAGCAAAAGACAAAACTTAGAAAAGGTCTGCGAACGTTGTGGGAATGAAGATATTGATGACGATGCACGCTACTGCAAACAGTGTGGCAAGAAATTGGCTTAAGAATAAGTATTAATTCAAAAACCACCAAAATCATGGAACCACAAACAAGAAACAAACCTAACAGTTTAGTACTTATCTTATTTGCTTTAGTTATATTAATGATTGTTATTTACTTTGTACTTGTAATGTTTTTCCCAACAGTTTTCGAACATATGAGTACAGGAGAAATTCAACCTGTGAAACCTAATAGATAATTTTTTTAATCTGAGTTTTGGAATTTGTTATTACTCCCTGAACTCAGTTTATTTAAATTTCAAAACAAAAAACTCCCAAAAAATTGGGAGTTTTCTTTATGTAAATTGAATATTGAATTATTCCGTAATCTTCGTTTTCTTTTTCATCGAAACTCCGACTGCAATAACCAATCCAATAATAAAAAGTACCGGAATATAGTCGTCTATTGGAGCAACTTTAGGATCTCCTGGGTTACTAGGAAATTCGTCAGCATCAGCAGGATCATTCTGAGTCTCGTACACATAAGGATTGTTCGAATCATTTTGTTGCGCAAAGGCAAAATTTGAAACGGCAAACAATGCGACTAGTATTATCTTTTTCATAACTTAATTTATTTTATAAAGAATTTTGTACAATTATTTCTATAAAAGAGATTGACAATATCTCAGTTATATTATTGCTGTACTTCTTTTATTTAATAATTTTTTTAGTGTATTCTTTTCCTTGAGATACTGCTTTTACAAGGTAAACCCCTTTTGCATTTAAAGAAATTCTAATTTCTTTTGCTCCTCCATTTAAAGTCTGAATTTGTCTTCCAGAAGCATCGTAAATAGTCACGCTGTCTATATTTTTATCGTTTCTCACAAAGAAATCTTCTCCATTTCTGTATACTTCGAAAGCATCTTTTGTAACTTCAGAAGTAGACAATACTCCCAGTTTGTATACAATCTCAAATCTATTGGAGTTTTCTCCAAGGTTTGCTGCAAAAGAATAACTACCATTCTGAAGATCTGTATAAGTACCCATTGCTTTATCGTGAAGATAAACTGCCTGTCCGTTATTGAAAAGACCCTCTTTCTGTATTAAAGCAATAGTAAAGTTTCCATTTTCGAAATGCTTCGTTCCAACAGGAACCACATCATTAATATTAAACGTTTCTCTACCCTGAATGATAAGTTTCTGTGCATCTGCTACAGTATAAAAACCATCGGATCCCATTGCAATTGCTTTAGAATCAAAAGCATCATAAGAGTTAGAGGCAGCTGGAGAGTAAGTAACCGCTAAAGTATTATTAGTACCGTAAGATGAGCTTAATCTCAACCAATATTTACCAACCCCAGCATTATTGTTTTTGTTAAAGAAAGTACCTGTAGATGCCACTCTCAAACTATTATCAAAATTCAATGATGTATTATTTGATAAATTAGGCATTAATCTTACAAAGAACCCTTGTCCAATTTTTGCCACATTCCCAGAAGGATTTATAGAACCAACATTAGGAGATGCTACAAAAGTTCCTGATGTTCCGGAAGTTGCTGACGCATTATAAGTTGCATACCCATAATTGTTTGTTGTTCCTCCAGATTGCGTAGTTACAGATGCACTGGTATTATCCCAAAAATAGAATGTACTGGTAATTTTGCTTGCGTTTAAAGCATACAATGCATCTAAATTTAAATCTGACGGGTAAGGGTTTCCTACCAAATTATATCTGTTTCCTCCATTAGATAATGCAAAAGTTTGCGTTCCGTTATTTGGCACCCCAGTGAAAGTAACAATATGATTGCTAGGAACATCTGGAGTTTTAATAGAGTAACCTTTACCAAAAACAGAAGTTGTAGATCCTGCATTAACAAAGTAATCTGTTGGGGTATCATATTCTGTAATAAAATCTGGAGTAAGTGAACCATAGATCACATTTAAATCTTGACCAACTACCGGAGAAGACCAAAATGCATATTTACCCACATCACTATTTCCATTTTTCAAAACTTTAAAATTACCTGTTCCTGAATATATTGAATTTACATCCTGGAAAAAATTCGAATTATCATTTACAACAATACTTCCATTGTTAATGACATTATTTGCGTTTACTGATGTGTTAACTGTTAAAGTTTTTCCATTATAAACATATAAGTCTTTAACAGGAACTAAATTTGGTTCATTATAATTACCTGTAATATAAACATCTGTTGTAGCAGATGGTGTACCAGCCCAAGCCGAGCCATTCCAAACCACTAAATTTGGATCTGTAATATTTGCAGGTGAAGATGTATTTCTAGGATTAGGAGTCGTCGCAGGTGTATCAAAGTCATTTGCATTATCACGAGTATCCGTTGCTCCTCCATTTTTTCTGAATACCGCAGTGGTGTTACTTGGTGCAACGGTAGTGTTAGTTCCTAATTTATCATTTGCTGATCCGAAACCAACGAAATCTATTATACTTAAATCTGTAGAACCACTTGGTTGAGTACTACTATTTGTCAGTGCAACTTTTCCAGAAGTAGCAGATAAATTTATTACTCCAGTTAAATCTGCTGTAAAGTCTGTAGTTCCACCATTACCAGCTGCTTCTTTAATCAAATAGTATTGCCCCGGAAGCAAAGTAACATTTGGTAAAGATGTGAAAGCTGTATTATTTGCATTACTAAATGAACCTGAGGAGGCATAATATAAATAATACCCATTTAAACTAACAGGTTTGTTACTTTTATTATAAAGTTCTATAAAATCATTTTTGTATAATGCACCAGAGTTACCTCCACCACCATAAATTTGACTAATTACAACAGGAGAAGTTACATATCCTTTTACCAAAATAGGTTGAATAAAACTTCCAGTAATATATTCATTATAAGTACCTATACCAAAATTTGATTTCAGTCTTACGTAAATAGTTTGATTACTAACCGTACCATTTACCTGCGATAAATTAATACTATTACTAAAACTATTACCTGTAGTTGTAGAAATCTCATAATGCGTTGGCGCTGTTATAATGATATCGCTACCCAAGTTGTTTCCGCTAATTGTAAAACTTTGCTCTGTAGAAGGACCATTATCCTTCAGATAATTAAATCCTGATAAAGAATTTGTACTTGTATTAACAATTGGAACGGGAGCCGTAACATTACCACTCAATGTTACTGTTTTATCTGCAGCACCATTACTTCCTAGTATGGCAACATCTAAATAACTGCCTACTGGCAAACCTGCTTTTAATTTTGCATAAATTATTTGGTTTATACTTCCTGCATTAGGAGCTAAAGACAATGATGTTGTATATGTTCCGTTGTTTGCAGTAGAAAATTCATAATTATTACTTAGCGTAATAATATCTAAATTATTGGTGAGATTACTTCCTGTCACGGTAAAGTTTTGAGAAAGCGAAGGACCATTTCCAACTTGATAAGTAAATCCTGATAAAGAAGTTGTATTACCTGTGCTTAAAGTAGGGCCCGTTGGTGCAGCTGTACCTTTAATCGCAATATCATCAACACACCATACTTCCGAATTGGTATTATTTATTGCAATTATCTTTATATAAACAGTTGTCCAAGCATCGGGAACATTAACAACAATTTTAGAAAATGCATCTGCACCAGTTTTAGTTTCTCCTCCATTCGCAATATTCGTTGAATAAGATTTCACTACTTGAGTTCCCGCATTTGCTGTTATGACACCACTACCAGCCATTCCCCATCTGATATTTCCGTAAGTACTTCCTGCAGCATTAATGAGAACATCTGGTGTTGAAGAAAAAGTAGATGTTTGCGAAACATAAATTTCCAACTTATCAATTGAAGAATCAATTCCATTTCCATTACTTGTGGAAATAGACGAATTCCAAACCTCAATATATTTCGAAGTATACCCAGAAACATCCACTCCATTCGAAATTAATGTAGAAGTATATGCTGCGGTAGAAGAAGAAGAAGAAGTTACAGATTGAAAGGATTTAGTACCTGTTTTTATACGATTAGCACTAGGATAACCTGTATTTGTACTTGAAACACTCCAACTTCCTTGATCAGATAAGGTCAATGTTGAACCATTATCTTCAGCTCCGTTAAAAGCTATTGTCGTCTGACCCCATCCCCAAACCGAGAAAAGAGCCATCAAAAATGCATAAAACATCCTCGATTTACATTGTAATTTTAAATTCATAATTATTTTTATGAATATCCGTAATTTATCATAACTTTTGTATATTTGTAGTAATCAAACAATTAGATATGAATTTATTCAGTTTTTCAGCACATTTTG
>NZ_JADQBD010000008.1:0-81736 GCF_017808115.1 Chryseobacterium sp. RR2-3-20
TCATCTACAAGCTAAATCGAAGATATTTTGGAGATAGCCTCTTTGAAAGGCTTATTATTGCTAACATTACAGGGTTATGATTAAAAACGGATAATCAAAATTAATTTAAAACATCAATAAATTTCTTTCCTGCTTTGTTCATTTTTAGTAAATTTGTCAACCTTTAAACTTTTAAAAAATTAAATACTAAAAATAATATGAATCTTCACGAGTATCAATCAAAAGAGATTTTATCAAAGTATGGAGTAGCTATCCAACGTGGTTTCGTTGCAAACAACGTAGATGAAGCTGTAGCAGCTGCTGAAAAATTAACTGCTGAAACCGGAGCACAAGGATGGGTTGTAAAAGCTCAGATCCACGCAGGAGGTCGTGGTAAAGGTGGTGGTGTTAAGTTTTCTCCGAATATGGATAAACTTAAAGAAAACGCTCAAAACATCATCGGAATGCAGTTGGTAACACCGCAAACTTCTGCTGAAGGTAAAAAAGTAAATTCTGTTTTGGTTGCAGAAGATGTATATTATCCTGGAGAAACAGAAACTAAAGAATTTTACGTTTCTATCCTTTTAGATAGAGCTGAAGGTAAAAATACAATCGTATATTCTACTGAAGGAGGTATGGATATTGAGCATGTTGCGGAAGTAACTCCTCATTTAATTCACAAAGAAATTATTGATCCGGCATTGGGGCTTCAAGGTTTCCAAGCTAGAAAAATTGCTTTCAACTTAGGTCTTGAAGGGAATGCTTTTAAAGAATTTACAAAATTCATCTCTAATCTTTACGCTGCTTATACAGGAATTGATGCTTCTCTTTTCGAAATTAACCCTGTTTTGAAAACTTCAGACAATAAAATTATTGCTGTAGATGCTAAAGTAACTTTGGATGATAATTCATTGTTCCGTCACAAAGATTTAGCAGAACTTAGAGATACAAGAGAAGAAGATCCAATGGATGTTGAAGCTGGTGAAGCTGGTCTTAACTTCGTGAAATTGGATGGTAACGTTGCTTGTATGGTAAACGGAGCTGGTCTTGCAATGGCAACAATGGATATCATTAAATTATCTGGAGGTAACCCTGCAAACTTCCTAGACGTTGGAGGAACTGCAGATGCACAGAGAGTACAGACTGCTTTCGGAATTATCTTAAGAGATCCAAACGTAAAAGCTATTTTAATTAACATTTTCGGAGGTATTGTAAGATGTGATAGAGTTGCTCAGGGAGTTGTAGATGCTTACAAAGCTATGGGTAGCCTTCCTGTTCCGTTGATCGTAAGATTACAAGGAACTAACGCTGTGGAAGCTAAAAAATTAATTGATGAGTCTGGTCTTCCGGTTCACTCTGCAATTACTTTAGAAGAAGCTGCTAATAAGGTAAAAGAAGTTTTGGCGTAAGAACCGAAATTTTAACAATATTACAAACCGTTTCAATTTTGAAACGGTTTTTTTATGTGAAATCTTTTAATTGTTCAATTATTTACAAGGTTAAAAACACTGCGTATAAAAGCAATTATCATACGAATGAAACATTTAATGAGAAACAGAATCCGGAAACACTCATTAAAAATGCTTATTTTTGCAAAAATTTTGGAACATTATCCGAATTTAAATTTTTAAAACTTCCCTATGGAATTGATACACAGAAACCTCGCAATCGGAATTCACGATGCTTTGCAGGAAACTTTTTTTGAGAAAAATAAATATGCAGATAAAGTTATAGAAAGACTTTTAAAAGCCCATAAAAAATGGGGAAGTCAGGATAGAGCTGTTGTTTCTGAAATCTTTTACAATATCATCCGTTGGAAAAAACGTTTAGAATATTACATGGGAGAAGGAGTGAAGCCAAACAATGTTTATAAGCTGATGTTGGCTTATCTCTTGTGGAGTAAAACCAATTATAAAAAGTTTGAGGAATTCGACGGAATAAAAATCGCAGATATTCTTACCAAACTCAAAAAAGGAACTGTTCCTACCAAAGCTATAGAGCATTCTATTCCCGAATGGCTTGCAGAAACTCTGGAAAAGGAGCTGGGTTCTAAGTGGGAAAAAGAAATGATGGCATTAAATGAACAGGCTCCTACTGTTTTAAGAGCCAATTCTTTAAAAACAACTACAAAAGAATTAATTTCTGACTTATCTGATGAAAACGTAGTTTCTTATCCCGTAAGAAATTATCCAGATGCCGTTCAGCTTGAAGAAAAAAAGAATGTGTTTCTTACCACAGCTTTTAAAGAAGGTTTGTTTGAGGTTCAGGATGCGTCATCACAGAAAATCGCCTATTTTTTAGATGTTAAAGAAGGTCAGCGTGTTGTTGATGCTTGTGCTGGAGCAGGAGGGAAAACGCTTCATTTGGCTGCGTTAATGGGAAATAAAGGTCAGATTATCGCTTTGGATATTTTCGATTGGAAGCTTGCAGAGCTTAAACGCCGAGCAAAAAGAGCGGGTGCTCATAATATTGAGACAAGAACGATTACAGATAACAAAGTAATTAAACGTCTTCATGAAAAAGCAGACCGTTTATTAATAGATGCACCTTGTTCTGGTTTGGGTGTTCTTAAAAGAAATCCGGACAGTAAATGGAAAATAGATCAGGATTTTATAGACAGAATAAAAAAAGAACAGCAGCAGATAATTCAAGATTATTCTAAAATGCTTAAAGTTGGGGGTAAAATGGTGTATGCAACCTGTTCTGTACTGCCTTCCGAAAATAACGAACAGGTAGCGGAATTCATTTCGAAAAATCCTAATTTTAAACTCATAAAAGACGAAAAAGTAATGCCAAGTGAAGGTTACGACGGGTTTTATATGGCGTTAATAGAAAGGGTTTCTTAATTTTAACAATACAAAGACAAACTGCTTTATCGTTGGTAAAGTAGTTTTCTGTTTTAATAAGGATGATACTCTTTCGTGATTTCCTGTTTCGCGAAATCCTGAGAATAAAAAACTTCATTATAAAATTATTATTTATCTTTGCCTTAATATTAAAGTATTTTAAAATATGCTTAAATCACTTTTCAACTGGAAAGTTTTACTCAATTTACTTCTTGCTATCGGTGTTTTTGTAGGTCTTGTTTACCTTACTTTCCGATGGTTAGAATATCACACCAATCACGGACAAGAGGTTCCTGTTCCTAACGTGATGAATAAATCGGTGCACGATGCTGTAAAAATATTAGAAGATGCCGGGTTAGATTATGAAGTAGACAGTGCTGCTTACGATCCTAAATACAAACCGCTTCAGGTTTTAAAAGTATATCCGTCTCCGGGATCCCGCGTAAAAGACGGAAGAGCAATTCAGCTTATGGTAAATCCTAAAAGCTGGGCTCCTGTTGCAATTCCGGATGTTATCAATAAATATTCTGGTCTTGCATTCCAAAGATTAGAACAGGTTGGTCTGAAGGTTTCGGATACTATCTATGAGCCAAGCATTCAGAAAGATGCTGTTTTAAGGATTTTGTTTAAAGGAAATCCTGTGAACCCTGGTACAAAAATCCCAAGATTTTCTTTGGTAGACGTTGTAGTAGGTTCTGGTCCTCTAAGAAATATTGGTGTGCCTAATGTGGTAGGTTTAACGGTAAAAGAAGCTAAAATGGTTATTGCCAAAAATCTTTTCGAACTGGGTGCTGTAAACCATGAAGACGGAGGTAATAGTGATTCTGATATCGTTTATTATCAAGATCCTGCATCGGGAGATATTCGTGATCAGGGAATGCAGATAGATTTGTGGGCAAGTAAAAAAACGCCTGCCGAACTTCGCAGTAAGATTGATGAGCTTAATTCTATGTATCGTATGAAAGTAGATACCACACTTCCGCCCATCCGATATGAAGAAGTTTCGGAAGTAGAAGAACCAAAAATAAAGGAACCTGCACCTGTGGTTCATCAGAAAAAAGAAGCTCCAAAAACAGAAAATACAAAACCTTCGGGCGGAACTTCAGGAAAAAGCAATACACCGGCTGAAAAACCTAAAGCATCAGCTACGCCTTCTTCGGGAACTGAGGAGAAACCCAAGGCGAAAAAACCAATTATTAATTAATATAATTTCAAATATAAATACAGCTTCAACTGAAATAATGTTGAAGCTTTTTATATAAATTAATATGATGACAGAAGATAACGAAGAATTTTTGGAAGAAGAATTTTCAGATTCTCAAACATCCGATTTTGATGACGAAAACAAAGGCCTTTATGAGCACTTCAATATTACGGTGGATAGTAAGCAGGAGCCTTTAAGAATTGATAAATACCTGCAGATTTTCAGACAAAACTCTTCAAGAAATAAAATTTCTCAAACCTGCAGAGCAGGAAATGTTGTCGTAAACAATATTCCGGTAAAGCAAAATTACCGAGTGAAACCGGGTGACCAAATTTCTGTGTTACTCGCTCATCCTCCAAGAGAAAACGTTATTATTCCGCAAGATATTCCCATTAATATTGTATATGAAGATGATGATTTGGTGGTGGTCGATAAAGAAGCCGGAATGGTTGTGCATCCCGGATTTGGAAACTGGGATAGGACTTTAGTAAATGCCTTAGCTTTCCACTTTCAAAATAATGGCGAAAAATCTGATCTGGATAGAGTAGGTTTGGTGCACAGAATCGATAAAGACACTTCCGGACTTCTCGTAATTGCTAAAAATGAATATGCTTTAAGTTTTCTAGCTAAACAATTTTTTGAAAGAAAAACAAAACGGCTGTATTGGGCATTTGTCTGGGGAAATGTTCAGGAAGATCAGGGGACAATTACGGGGCATATTGGAAGACATCCGAAGAACAGAATGCAGATGTATACTTACGTAGACGGAAGCCAAGGAAAACATGCGGTAACGCATTACAAAGTGTTAGAGAGATTTAAATACATGACTTGGGTAGAATGTAAACTCGAAACCGGAAGAACACATCAGATACGGGCTCATTTTAAGCACATCGGTCATACATTATTCAATGATGAGAGATATGAAGGAAATGTAGCTTTAAGAGGGGTTAATCTCCCAAAGTATAAACAGTTCATTAAAAATGTTTTTGAAGTTTTACCAAGACATGCTTTGCACGCACATACACTTGGTTTTATACATCCCACAACAAAAAAGGAATTGTATTTTGAAAGCCCTATGCCTAAAGATATGGCGGATGCCGTAAAAAAATGGAGAAATTATTTAGAAAACTAAAAATATATTGAGATTTTTTTTATATTTGTTGAATTGAAATCAAGATTTGTTATGAGAAAACTATATGCTATCGTATGTTTAGCTCTTTTGTCGAATGCATACAAAGCACAAGAATCATTACCATACTATCAGCAATATCTTTTAGATGGTGAGTTCCTGTTCAACCCTGCACAATACGGTAAAACTGACTATGTACAGCTTAATCTAAATTATCAGCAACAATTTTCAAAATTCAGCGAGTCTCCAAACGTACAGTCTGTGGGGATTAACGCTAATATTTTTGATAGAGTTGGAGCTGGTATTTCTGTTTTTAGAGACAGCAACGGTCCTATTTCTGCCGGTGGTATTACTGCGGGAGCTTCTTATTTTATCCCATTAAGCAGTGAAGGGGAAAGAAAAGATCAGTTTTCTTTTGGTACAAGTGTTAATTTTTATAATATGAATTTCGATTATTCTAAAATTAATACTCAAGATGGTTACGATCCTTTGTTACAAGGTAATGAAAGTAATATCTTTATGGTGTATGCTAACTTCGGTTTGGCTGCTACATACAGAGGGATTTATGGAGGTGTTTCGGTAAATGATATCGCTTTAAGCAACGATCAGGCTATTGTAAACAATTACGAGCCTTCTCCAATTAAATTCTTCCTGAATTTAGGATACGATTGGAAATTGGCAGACAACATCGCTCTTACACCATCTGTTTTGGTTAATTTGAATACCAATTCTACGAGAATGACAGATTTCAACTTGATGGCAACTTTTTCTAACGACATCAACGCTTTCTCAATCGGTGCAAGTTACAGAACAGTACAAAACAGATTCGATAATCAGCAGTTAAGCATTTCACCAATTGTTAAAGTAAGATTCAACAAGTTTATGGTGGGAGCAACTTATAACCTTGGGATGTCCGATATTCAGACTTACGGAGGAAATAGCTTCATGATTGGTCTTGGTTATAACTTCGACAACTTTATCAATCATAGAGGATTTAGATATTAATATCAATTTAATTTGAATACATTTGAGCTCTGAAATTTTCAGAGCTTTTTTATTTATGATTTACCTTCACATTCCCTTTTGCAAACAGAAGTGCAGCTACTGTAATTTTCATTTTTCTACTTCTTTACAATTTAAAGATGAAATGATTTCTGCAATGAAAAAGGAAATCTTTCTCCGCAAAGAAGAACTGAAAAACAATAGCTTAAAATCTCTTTATTTTGGAGGTGGAACACCTTCCATTCTTACAGCCGATGAAATTCATTCTTTAATTGATGAGGTTTTAAAATATTTCAGCTTCGAAAAAGATATTGAGATCACCTTAGAAGCCAATCCTGATGATCTTAATAAAACTTTTTTGAAAGATCTTTCAAAATCTCCGGTAAACCGTCTATCCATCGGAACACAAAGTTTTTTTGAAGAAGATTTAAAACTCATGAACCGTGCACATAACGCTTCGGAAGCAGAAAGCTCTATTAAAAGAGCTCAGGATTTTGGGTTTGATAATTTAAGTATCGATTTAATTTATGGTTCACCAAGTTCTAATTTGGAAATTTGGAAAGAAAATCTCAATAAAACGATTGCCCTGGAAATTCCTCATATTTCTTCTTATGCTTTAACGGTAGAACCTAAAACAGCCTTAGAAAACTGGGTTTCTAAAGGTAAAATTTCTACTCCGAAAGAAGAAGATCAGAATCTGGAATTCTATTACATGACCGATTTTTTAAAAGATTATGGTTTTGAACATTATGAAGTTTCCAATTTTGCAAAACCTGGATTTCATTCCAGGCATAATTCTGCCTATTGGAAGTATAAAGAATATCTGGGAATTGGCCCTTCCGCACATTCTTATAACGGAACAGATGTAAGAAGCTGGAATGTTGCCAATAATCAGCAATATATAAAGAAACTGAATTCTAATATTTTAGCCAAAGAAACCGAAATTCTTTCAGAGCAGGATCAGTTCAACGAAATGATGATGATTGGTTTAAGAACAATTTGGGGGGTAGATTTAGAAAATTTAAATCAGAAATTCTCAGAAAACATTTTGAATTATTTTAATAAAGAAATTCAGAATAAAATAGAAGAAGGAATTCTGGAAATTGAAAATAATCACCTCAAAATTCCTGAAAAACATTGGTTTATGGCAGACGGAATTGCAGCGGATTTATTTCAGGTCTAAAAATCTTTAATCCCGAATCTCAGATTTAAAATCTTTAAGTATTTTTGCATTAAATTTCAAAGCATTTGAAAACTAAAAAACAAGATTATTCGCATCTTTCGTCTAAACAGCCCATCGGTATTTTCGATAGTGGAGTGGGTGGACTTACTGTGGCTAAAGAGATTAAAAGACTGCTTCCAAACGAAGATTTAATATATTTTGGAGATACAAAACATCTTCCTTACGGTGAGAAATCCAAAGAAGCAATTATAGGATATTCTACAAAAATTGCTAATTTTCTTCTAGAACAAAACTGTAAAGCGATTGTAATTGCATGTAATACAGCAACAGCAAATGCTTTGAATGAAGTGATGGAATCTGTAGCCGGAAAAGTTCCTGTTATTGACGTTATTAACCCTGTAGCCGAAAAGGTTTCATACGAAATTCATAATAATGTGGGCGTAATTGCGACGAAGGCAACGGTAAATTCTGGTTTGTACAAGAAAAGTATAAGAAAGCACAATAAATTTATTAAAGTAGATGAACTGGCAACTCCTCTTTTGGTTCCTGCCATAGAAGAAGGCTTTAAAAATCATCCTATTACTCATGCGATAATTTATAATTATCTAAGCAACAGTAAATTAAAGAATATTGAAACCTTGATTTTAGGCTGTACTCACTATCCGTTATTAATTGATGAAATTAAACAGTATTACGGAAACCGCGTACGAGTGATAGATTCTCCGAATATTGTTGCAAGTCATCTCAAGATTATTTTAGATAAATATCATCTGCTGAATGAAAACAATTCACATCCGGTATACCAATTCTATCTTTCGGATATCACGAAAAATTTCGAAAAAATCTCTAAAAAATTCTTCGGTAAAACAATAGATTTAGAGCTGAAAGTATTATAAAAAATCGGGATTCAAAAAAAATGAATCCCGATTTTTTTATTCTGCGGAAAGTTCTGGTTCAGTTTCTTCTGCATTAGGTTCATAAAAACTGAAGCTCACATTTCCGTATTTCCTTGTATATTTATAGTTGGGATGGTCTAGTTTCAGTCTGCTTTGGTGTTCTACAATTAGCACGCCGTTGGGTTTAAGGTATTTGTTATTCAGCACTAATGAAATAAGTTCCTGATACTTTTTTTCTTCCGTTTCAAAGGGAGCATCGGCAAAAACAATCTCAAAAGATTTCTTATTTCTGAATTTTTTCAGCCAATCGTACACATCACCACGTTGTGTACTTATTTGAAGGCTCATATCCAATTCTGATGCTGTAGAATTAATAAAAGAAGTGTGTTTGGGATTCATCTCCACAGAGGTTATGTCTTGGCAACCTCTAGATGCAAATTCAAGACTTATGGAGCCGATTCCTGCAAACAAATCGAGTACAGAAACAGACTGCATATCGTAGGTGTTTTCCAGAATACTGAAGAGTGCCTCTTTGGCGAAATCTGTGGTAGGTCTTACATCAAAATGTTTTGGTGCGGCTATTTTCTTTGCTTTCCATTTTCCGGAAATGATTCTGTACATTGTAATGGGTTTTTGAATTGTAATAGGTAATAGATAACAGGAAATCTGAGATTAATCTGTATTCTAAGCCTAATTTAGGATAAAATTCTTATTCGGAATATTATCGTAAACTACTTTAAGATTTTTTACAAACTTCTGAAGTTCAGATATAAATGTTTCGTTCTCGGTAGTTTCTCCGTAAACATAAAAGTTGGTTTCTTTTATCCCGAACCCAATTTTACTAAGTGTGAACATCACAAAGTAAAGAAAATCTACTTCAGAATTTACATCTAAGTTGTTGTAGAGAATTACTTTCTTATTCAGAATAGCAAAAAACTCGCATTGGTTATGGTAGAGATTGATGTGGATTTCTTTGCTGTTTTTATTGCTGATTGAGTTCAGAAACTTTTCTCCCGAAAAATTAAACTTTACAGGAATAGAAAGATCTTTTATTTTTTTGTAAAAATTTCTCGGAAAAGTATAATAAAACTGAACTTTGAATTTTTTATTCACAGAAAGCATCAGCTCCTCATTTTCTTTGTCTACTGGTGCGTTAAAGGCAATTAAATCATATCCAGAGTCATGATTTTCAAAACCTTCAGGCATCAAGGTAAAATGGTTGAGGGCAGAAATAACAGAAACCTCGTCATATCTCTGCTTCAGTAAGACTTCTTCCAGTTTGCCGAGAATATAATTTTCTGGAGATTCTTCGTTCACGAAAAAAGAATTTTCTTCCAGAATGCTTTTATTTTTAGCAATTTGGTAAATAAGTCCGTCTTTTGTAAAAAGTAAATGTAGTACGTTCATATTGCAATTGTTGCAAATTTAGTGAAATTCTACCATTACCGCACCCGATTGATGATGCAGAATGTCTTTATTATAAAAATCCAGACCAGTCTGGCTTTCGAGAACGTCTAATACCATTTTCTGCAAAACGCCATCACCGATTCCGTGTATAATTTCGAGCTTTTTCAAATGGTTTTTTCTGCAAAAACTAATGGTTTCCAGCAGTTTTTCTTTTTGAATAAAAAGTCTTTCAAAACTATCGTATTCATTAGTGTTTTTCACTAAATAATGAAAATGAAGATCCAAAACAAATGGATTTTTGTCGTGCTTTTTAGAACTTATTTTTCGGGGTTCTGCTTTTTTAACGATCTCAATGTTATCGTAGATTGAAGCGTTTTTCGGGACCAGTTTTTGTTTCGGATAAGAATGTGTAAAGCCATATTCATCTTTAAAAACAACAGTATTCCCATTCACCGAAGTAATTACCCCGCCTAAATCTTCATCTACCACAGAAACTTTATCTCCAATTTTCACACGATATTATTTTTTTTAGGAGCCGGGAACCTGCTTTCCGCTCATACTCCTCACTCCATTGCATTTGCCATTTCCAGTTGCGGGGTAACCGCTACAATCAGGGCTAAAATATTTCACACCAATCAAATGACGTTCAATACTACTTTGGGTAAAACTGAACTCTGCAAAAATAAGAATTCAAACTTTTTTACCCAATTCAATCACGGCTAAATCTTTTATTTCTTCACCATCTATTACAAACTGTAACATTGTTCTCATGGTATGCCATCCTTGTTTTCCGCAAGCTCCGGGATTCAGATGAAGAAGTTTGTTTTTTTCATCATACATAACCTTCAGAATATGAGAATGCCCCGAAATAAATAATTTCGGACTGTTTTCTGAAATTTCTTTCTTAGCTAAAGGTGAATATTTCCCGGGATAACCACCGATATGAATCATCATTACTTCTACCTTTTCACACATAAAACGATTTACTTCCGGGAATTCAGAACGGATTTTTGCTCCGTCTATATTTCCGTAAACACCTCGTAAAGGCTTTGTTTTTTCGAGTTGTTCTATAATTTCAAAACTTCCGAAATCTCCGCAATGCCAAATTTCATCAGCCTGCTTCGCATAATCTAAAATTCTGTCATCAATATAAGAGTGTGTGTCGGAAAGAAGCAGAATTTTAGTCATAGAATAGTAGCTTTTAAATGGAAAACTCAGATTTAGAACAATGTAAATTCAAAAATTAATTTAATGATCTATTTCTGGTTTTAATCTAAAAACAAATTTACTCAATAATACTGAATTGATTAAATTTGAGAAAATTTAAAAAAAATATGAAGCGATATTTATCTTTCTTCTTTATTGTCTTTTCTTTAATCTCTTTTGCACAAGTTGAAGAAAAAAAACTGGACGAGTTAATTCAGAATACCTTGAAAACATTTGATGTTCCGGGAATGTCTGTAGGAATTATTAAAGATGGAAAAACGGTATTTTCCAAAGGTTTTGGGGTTCGTTCTTTAACTACAAAACTTCCGATGGACGACAATACTTTGGTGGGAATAGCTTCCAATTCAAAGGCTTTTACCTGTGTTGCACTTGCCATTTTATCCGACGAAGGAAAACTGAATTGGGATGATAAAGTTTCTAAATACATTCCCGAATTTCAGATGTATGATCCTTATGTTTCTCAAAATGTGACGATTAAAGATTTGGTAACACACAGGACTGGTTTAGGTCTTGGGCAGGGAGATTTAATGTTTTTTCCTGAAGGTGGAAATTTAACGGTAAAAGATATTGTGCACAATGTGAGGTATTTAAAACCTGAAAATTCTTTCAGAACAACTTTAGATTATAATAATATCATGTTTATCGTTGCAGGAGAGGTGATTACCAGAATTTCCGGACTAAGTTGGGCAGAATTTATCGAACAGAGAATAATGAAACCAGTTGGGATGAATGCAAGCTTCGGAAGTTATAACAGAGCAAAAGCGATTGCCAATAAAATTGATGCACACGCACCGGTAGATGGTAAAGCGGTAGCCATTCCTCACGATTGGAATGAAACTGCCAACGCAGCCGGAGGAATTATGAGTAATATTAAAGACATGACAACCTGGGCACAATTTCTTCTGAATAATTTTACAACAAAAGATGGTAAAAAACTGGTTTCAGATAAAAATATCCAACAGCTCTGGAGTTTACAAATATCCAGTCCGGTTTCACTAAAAAATCCTTATGATACCAATTTTTATGGTTACGGATTGGGCTGGTTTTTAAGCGATGTAAAAGGTCATAAACAAGTTCAGCACACAGGAGGTTTAAATGGAACTGTAACGCAGTTTACATTAATCCCCGATATGAAGCTGGGAATTGTTGTTTTAACCAATCAGCAGTCGGGTGCAGCTTTCAACACGATTACCAATACTGTGAAAGATTCTTATCTTGGTATTGCAGACAGAAACTGGCTGAAAACTTACAGCGAAAGAATGAAGAAAGCAGACGGAGAATACAGTAAGCAGAAAAAGGAAGCATTTGCTAAGTCGGAAGCATTCAGAAAAGAGAAAAATCTACATCCGAAACCTGAGCAGTTTGTAGGAACGTATAATGACCAGTGGTTTGGCGATATAGAGATTTCTTCAATAGAAAATACATACAGAATTTCATGTAAAAATTCGCCAAGATTAAAAGGAGAACTGCTTCCTTTTTCCAATAATTCTTTCATCATTAAATGGGATGACAGAAGTTATGATGCCGATGCTTATCTTATATTTAATTATGATGAAAACGGCAAGGCAGAATCTGCAAAGATGAAAGCTATTTCAGATGTTACCGATTTTAGCTTCGATTTTGATGATTTGGATCTAAAAAGAAAATAAATTTTATAAATGAAAAACGGACTTTCGAGAGTCCGTTTTTTTTATGAATGAATTAAATTTTAGCAGGTTCGTAAAAGAAAAGAAGTTTTTTTCTTGCTCCTTCGAATTGAGACCACGAATCGCAGTCGATTTCAAATCCGGCAACACCACAGGTCGGAAAATGAAAAATATGATCTGTAATGGAGTTGGCAAAATTTGAAATTCCATTATTATGCGAGAAAATAGCAACAGAATTTACATCATCATGAAGATCGTAAATAACAGAATGAAAGTTATTTTCTGAAGGATTGTAAAGTTTATCATTGGTTACCAAATCTAAATGATAAGCCTCATTAAAGATTTTCCCGGTATTCAATGCTCTTACCGCAGGACTCGAAACCAAATAATCTATGTTAATACTGCTGTTTTTTAGATGTTTAGACATTTTTAAAGCATCCTGAAGACCTTTGTCTGCTAAAGGTCTGTCGAAGTCATCTGTTTCTTCCGGCCAGTCGCTTTTTGCATGTCTTACGAGTATTAGTTTTTTCATAGCATTGATTTTGAGCAACATAAAATTAAAGAAAAATTAATTAATAAATGTGATTTTATAAAAAAAACTGTGTTACAGATAAAATCAGTAAATTTTATTAAATTTGCAGACTTATGGGACAAATCCTTGCAATAGACTATGGAAAAGCTCGTTGCGGCATTGCAACAACAGATGATATGCAGATTATTGCAAGCGGATTAGATACTGTGGAAACACATTTTTTGATGAGTTTTTTATCGCAGTATTTCAGTAAGAATAGAGTAGATGCAATTGTGGTAGGACTTCCCATAGATTTAAAAGGACAGATTTCCGAGGTAGAAACCGATATTTTAAGTTTTATCGAAAAGTTTAAAAGTGAGTTTCCGGATATTAAGGTTGAAAGATTAGACGAGCGTTTTACTTCTAAAATGGCATCGTTTTTTATATCTCAAAGTGGAAAATCTAAAAAGCAGAGACAGCAGAAGGGATTAATAGATAAAGTAAGTGCAACCATTATATTGCAGAATTTTTTAGAACAGAAAATAAGATGATTTTACCGATAAGAGCTTTTGGAGACCCGGTTCTGAGAAAAACCGGAAAAGAAATAGATAAAAATTACCCTGATCTTCAGGAGCTGATTGATAATATGTTTGAAACCATGTACAGCGCAAACGGAATAGGGCTTGCTGCACCGCAAATTGGGTTAGACATCAGATTATTTGTTATAGATGTAACTCCTTTGGCTGAAGACGAAGATTATGAAGATATTGCCGAGGAACTTAAAGAATTTAAAAAAGTTTTTATCAACGCAACAATTCTAGAAGAGTCGGGCGAAGAATGGAAATTCAATGAAGGATGTCTTTCTATTCCGGATGTAAGAGAAGATGTAAAAAGAAAAAGCACCATTTTAATCGAATATTTTGATGAAAATTTTGTAAAGCATACAGAAACTTTTTCCGATATTAGAGCCCGCGTAATTCAGCATGAGTACGACCATATCGAGGGTACTCTCTTTACGGATCATCTAAGTGCACTGAAGAAAAAACTTGTAAAAGGCAAACTTGCCAAGATTACTCAGGGAGATGTCTCTATCAGTTATAAAATGAGATTCCCAAAATAGATTAACATAAACAAAGTAAATAATAAATAGAAAGCCGAAAGCTTTTGTTGAAATTAAAAAAATAAAAATTATGCTGTTAGAAAAAATAATTTCGATTTCGGGAAAACCAGGTCTTTATAAACTGGTATCGCAGTTGAGAAACGGTTTTATCATTGAAGATGTTACTTCAAAGAAAAAAGTAAGCATCGGAAACTCCAGTCAGGTAAGTCTTTTGGATAATATTGCGATGTTTACATTCGACAAAGAAGTTCCTTTGTTTGAAGTATTCGAAAACATTGCAAAAAATACAGAATATAAAGAAACTATTTCTCACAAATCTTCAGATGCAGAACTTACTGAGTTTATGACTGTATCGCTTCCGAATTACGATACAGACAGAGTATATACTTCTGATATTAAAAAACTGGCTCAGTGGTACAATATTCTTCATAAAGCAGGATACATCACACCGGAAAGTTTTGTAAAAGCAGAACCGGAAACTTTAGATGGAGAAAAAGCAGAAGAAATAAGTTTAGACAAAGATGCTCCAAAAAAAGCAGCACCAAAAGCTGAAAAACCAGCAGCACCAAAAGTAAAAGCAAATACAGGTGCAAAAGCAGCTGCGAAAAGTACACACAGAAAAATGGGATAATTTAATCCTGAAATTTACCATATTAACCTTATCAGTAATGATAAGGTTTTTTGTTTTATAATGGCTATAGGAAATGATGTAAACAGAGTAATAAGAAATTTAAAATAAGTAACTTTTTTAAAAGGTTTACAAACTCTGAACTTTTGGTTCTTTATTTAAAGATAAAAAAACTAAAGATTTACCTTAAATTTGCATTAGTTTCAAGCTTAATTATGAATACCAAACAAGAAAAACTGGACGCTTTCGGAAGATTACTCGATATTATGGATGATCTTCGGGAAAAATGTCCGTGGGATAAAAAACAGACTTTAGAATCTTTAAGACATTTAACTCTGGAGGAAACCTACGAACTTTCTGATGCGATTCTGAAAAACGATTTGCAGGAGATTAAAAAAGAACTCGGAGATGTGCTTCTTCATCTTGTTTTTTATGCTAAAATAGGTTCAGAAAAACAGAGTTTTGACATTGCAGATGTAATTAATTCCTTAAATGAAAAATTAATTTTCAGACATCCTCATATTTATGGAGATACAACTGTGAAAGATGAAGAAGAAGTAAAACAAAACTGGGAAAAACTGAAGTTGAAAGAAGGTAACACATCTATTTTAGGCGGAGTTCCTAAGAGTCTTCCGAGTTTGGTAAAAGCATACAGAATTCAGGATAAAGTAAAAGGAATTGGTTTTGAATTTCATGATGCCGAAGATGCCTGGAAAAAAGTAGATGAGGAAATACAAGAATTTCATCAGGAAACAGATCCCGAAAAAAAAGAAACAGAATTAGGTGATGTATTTTTTTCGTTGATTAATTATGCAAGGATTTCGGGCATCAATCCAGATTCTGCACTGGAGAAAACCAATAATAAGTTTATTTCGAGATTTCAAAAAATGGAAACATTAGCGGTTGAAAATAATATGAATCTTGCAGAATTATCGTTAGAAGAAAAGGATGTTTTGTGGGAAAAAGCTAAACTTTTGCAATAAATGAAAGTTCAGAATCCCGCTCATCATAGATTTCAATATTTATTGGAATTCAAACAGACAGAAAGAAAATGGCATTTTCCTTTTTTGGCAGCATTATGCATAGGAAGCTGTCTGTTTATAGGATATTTTTTAGATAAGCCCAATTATGGTGCTCTTTCAAGTTTGGGAGCATTAACCATTTTATACTTTACATCTGCACCTATCACGCAGAGAATGATTCATCTTGCCGTTTGTGCTTTCGGAATTATTTTATCGTTTGCAGTAAGCTCTTTTTTCGGATTTAATATTTATTTTGCAGCTCTTTCTGTAGGAATTGTTGCTTTTCTTGCCCATTTTATTACCTCTTACTTTAAAATTCCCCCTCCCGGAAATTTTTTCTTCATCATGATGGCTTCAATGGCAAGTACCTATAAATTCGATTTGGAGATGATTCCCACAAGGGTAGGATTGGTAGCAATGGGAGCTATTCTTTCCTGTTCGCTTGCATTTATCTATTCTGTTTTTATCGCAAAAAGTAAGGTGGTAATGGTTCCGAGGAGAAGTTTTAATAAAAGAAGATATACAAAATTTGTAGAAAGCGCCATCATCGGTTTTTTTATGGCCCTTACACTGGTGGTAGGGCATCTTCTCGAATTTAAAAATACTTACTGGATTTCTATTGCAACGGTTGCCATCATTCAGGGACGAAATTTCGAGCATGTAAGACAAAGAAATATGCACAGGATTTTGGGAACATTTGTTGGAATTGGTTTTACATGGCTGATACTTTTTTTTAATCCTGAAAAAATATTTATTATTCTCATAATTACGGTTTTGCAGTTCTTAATCGAGTTTTTTGTAATAAGAAATTATGGTTTGGCAGTTATTTTTATTACTCCGCTAACGATTCTTCTGGTAGAAGCAGCAAGTGAAGTTCATCACGATGTAGAAACGCTAATGTATGCAAGACTTCTGGATACCATTATCGGAAGTTTATTAGGTTTAACCGCCGGTTTTTTTCTCCATCATCAGAAAATAATTAACAGCATTGAGAAAAATGTGAGGTATTCTTACTTTCAGTTTAAAAAATTAAAAAAATAGATATGTTGCGCATAATCATTTTAGGAGTGTTTTTATTATGGAGTTGCAACCCGAAATCTCAGAACTCATCCAGTTCGGATGTTTTAAAGACAGAGTTTTCGTTGCCTAAAAAGCTTAAAGAAGTTTCAGGAATTGCACTTTCTCCAGATAAGAAAATAATTTGGGCGATAGAAGATGCCGGTAATAAAAATATGGTGTATGGTTTGGATCGGGGAGGAAAGCAAGTTGCCGATGTTTTGGTAGAAAACACAGAAAATAACGACTGGGAAGATATTACATCCGATAAAAATGGTAATCTGTATATTGGAGATTTTGGTAATAACGATAACGACCGGCAAAATCTTTCAATTATTAAAATTGATTTGAAAAGTGAAAATCAAAAATCGACAAAAGTTATCCAAAAGACAACATTTCATTATGAAAGTCAGACAGATTTTCCTCCAAAAAAATCGAACTGGCTGTATGATTGTGAAGCTTTTGTAGAAAAAGACGGATATTTTTATTTATTTACAAAAAACAGAAGCAAAGGATTTGACGGTACTTTTTTGGTATTCAAAATTCCTAATAAGGCAGGTGATTTTGAGGCAAAACTTATCGGCAGACTTAAGTTGGAAGGAACTTATGACGATGCTGCAATTACTTCTGCAGCGATCAATTCTAAAAATCAGATTGTACTTCTAACTCATAAAAATATTCATATTGTATCCGGCTTTGGAAATGATAATTTTAATTCAGCCAAAATTCTCAAGATTTCTTTAAATCACAATTCACAAAAAGAAGCTGTTGTTTTTCTTGATGATAAAACATTGCTAATTGCCGATGAAAGAAGCAAGAAAGAAGGCGGAAATGTATATAAATATTCCTTACAATAAGAAACTGTAAAATCTCGAAATAGCTTGAAATTATTTTTACGAAAAAAGCATCTCAATTAATCATTTTTGAGATGCTTTTTTAATGTTTTTTATCACTTAATAATCTTTTGGGTTTAGAAATTCATTCCCAGACCACCGGAAACTCTTCCACCATCTTCTCCTACAAAATACTGTATTTTTGCTGAGAAAGATTCGAGGATATTCAGCCAAAAACCTGCACCAGCACCTTGATGCCATTTGCGGGAATATTCATTATCAATCCAGACTCTTCCAACATCATAACCTACCAAGATTCCCATGTTTACCGGGACAATACTGTTCTTTATTCTGCCGAAATCCCATCGTATCTCCGAATTATTGGCGAGATAAGACTTTCCGGCAAATCTTTCATTTCGGTAAGCTCTCATGGCATTATTTCCTCCAATTGCAGCCGCCTGAAAAAATTCAAAATGATTATTATTAATCATCATCGCATAAGTAGAATTTGCGAAAACAAATTTTCCTTTCTTATCTATTCTATGGAAAATGCTCATTTTTCCTGAAAGTGATGCGAAATTCCTGTTAAGCTCCTGAAGATTGGTTTTCCAACCTGCGTTAACTAGAAATTCCATTCCCAAAGTAGGAAAAGCATTATTATCCATATTTTTGAAGCTGAATGTATAATTAACTCCTGCGAACTGCTGATTATAAAAAACTTCCGGTCTTACATCTGAAGAAACAGCAATAAAACGGTCGTTATTTCTTTGCACTTTACTGTTTTCGAAGCTAAGCTGAAACTGATGTTTTAAATTCAGCCAGTTAGTTGTAGAAATAGAAGGAGCAAATCTGAACTGTGAAATTCTTGCACGGTTAAAATTTTTGTCGTCTTCTCCGGCATCATTTACGCTGTTATTCCCCAAACCGAAGAAAGTTCGTGCGAAATAAGGCGTGGTATATGAAGCATCTATTGCAGCATCCCATCCCATAATGGCTTTTTTGAAAATTCCGTTATATTTTAGGTTGAATCCGCCTGTTGCAGTATAAAAATTGGCACTCAAACTGTGCTTTTGGGTAAAAGGATTTCGGATAAAATTGTTTACGGTATAATTGGCTAAAAACCCTAAAATTACACCGTCATCCGGATTGAAATTAGCATTTGGATATCCGGCTACAAAATTATACTTCGGATGTTTCCAATTATATGTATTCACATCATAATCATCTGTTATTCTTTTGATTGTGTTTTTTGCATTGTACGTATTTTTTTGTGATTTAAAATCGTAAATTTTTACTTTACCGCCATCCGAAACGTTATAAGTGTCGTGATTGTAGCCGCCAATAAGACGAATATTGGTTTTTGGATTTCCAGTTCCGGAAACTTCAAAAATATCATCACCTTCCAATCCGTAAATCCAGAGTTCTTTTGTTTTTTCAGATGAATAATTTTTTTCGAAAACAAGTTCTTCCGATTGGTCTTTGTTAATTTTAAATTGTTTTACATCAACAGAGTCATGATGTTTGATAATGACAAATTTATCTCGGTTAACGGTACCTGCTAAAGGAACTTTTTCCTGTAAAATCTGGTAATATTGGCTTGCGTAATGCGTTACTTTCTGCTTTCTGAGTTTTAGTTTCCTTTTAATATCCGATAGGGTCTCATCCTGTACTTCTTTTGGGAGATTTTGGAAAGCTTCATCAATATCTTTGTCGGTAAGATGTTCCTGAATGTATTTTGCCTGAATTTCCCAGTCTTTAATATCCGAAGATTTTAAAAGAATTAAATCTAATGGATAAGGTTCCATATTTATCCAACGAACATTTTTAAGATCATCTTTAAAAGATTTCATGTGGCGGATTGCAGGGATATTCATAATAATCTTAAAAGCTGCTCCGTCATAATTGCTGAAAGCCTGATCTCTGTCCCTCGGAATAGGTTTGTAAACCACTTTGTTTCCGGTTTTGTATTCTGCCCATTTCCATTGGTCTTCGTGGCGATCCCAATCACCAATCAGCATATCGAAAATTCTCGCCCGAATATATGTTTCTTTGTCTACCGAATATTTGCTGTCTTTCAGCATGTTTTTCAATAAATCCGAAGTTGAAATTATATCTGATGCATTATCCAAAGACTGAAGCGTTTTTTTATCCGAAGAAAATCTTTCTTCAATAATGTAAAGTTCATCCCCGTAGTTTTCATTGTATTTTCCTAAAGCTTTTTGTTTAGGAATAAAATAGAGTTCTGGATTGCTGTGGAAAAGATGAATTTTATCTGCCATATTATTTACAGCTAAACCTGTAAAAGGATGACTTGTAGTATAAAAATCCAGTAAGAATCTTTCCGGAAAAGTATTGGTAAGTTCATTGCCCAGATTATTTTTCTTGAATGCCTGTGCGTTAAGAAAACGAACGGCACTTTTTTTAATTCCGCGCATCACAAATTCCTGTCCGTTGTCGGCTTTCAGACGAAGACTGTTAGATTGGTTGCCTCCACCTTCTCTAAAAGGAGAATAGCCAGGATCCATATCCGAAAGATTTCGCACTTTCGCCTCAATCGGTAATGCATAATATTGTCTGTAATGATCTCCCCAAAGCCAGCGGTATATTTTTCCTTTCTGAGTAAGTTTTTCTGAATAAATGGTTGAAATCTGGGTTTTAGGCAGGTTTTCTGTGAAATTATATTCAACAGTTTTGGGCTTTTCGATCACTGAGATTTCCGTAAGCTTTTCGAGCTTATTGTTTTTCGTAGAAAAAAATTCTACCTGAGAACTTTGGTCTTTTTTTAAATTTAAAACAGCAAATCCGCTACCGCCGTAAGAGAAATCTGTATTGTTTACAATGGTAGATGGATCGGTTTTAGAACCGGCTCCGCTAATGATCTGCCGGATGTTTTTATCTTGATGATATTGGAGGTTATGATCGTGACCGGAAACCAAAATAACATTCTCTTTATCCTGAATAATGCTTTTTATCCTGTTGGCAAAATCGGTGTAATGGCTGTTGCTGAGGTCTTCCATACTCGCACCGGAAGAACTTCGCAGAATATTGATAAGTGAAGCAACTCCCGGAACAGGTATTTTACTCTTCAAAGGAAAAAGATGAGATTTTGCCGAGTTGAAACCTGCATGAACTCCCGAACTCATTACAGGATGATGTACTGCAACAATAATCCTTTTATCCTGATTTTTTATGATTAACTCTTTAAACTCTGTGAAAAAATCGTCACGGGTAGTAATATCACAATTTTTATTGATTCCCGGATATTTGTCCCAGTCTATTAATGCCCATTCTGAATCTATTACAATAAGCTTAATATCTTTAGACAGACTGATATCGTCTATTGGACATGAGTTTTTGGGAAGAAAAGATTTTTTATCTTTCAAATAGCTTTTTACGAAGTCTTCCTGTGCTTTCAGTCCTTCCAAACCATGGTACCAATCGTGATTTCCGGGAATTACTAGAGTTTTTCCTTTGAAGTTTTTGGTAATGGCAAGTTGGTTTTCCATTTTTTGTTTTGCCAACGGATATTCTTTATCGGTTTCTTTCGGCATTCCGAGTGGATAAATATTGTCTCCCAGAAAAATAACCATCGAGTTTTCGTCTGCAGAATCTAATTTGTTTTTTAAAAAATTTAAAGTCTGCTGTGCCTGTATTTCTTCTGCATTTCCTGCATCACCAATCAGAAAAATCTGGTAGTCGTTTTCCTTTTCTTCTTTTCCTTTTTGTACTTCGGGAAGATTTTTTCCTTTATTTACGGTGTAGGTTGGACAAGATAGCATGGCTGCTGAAAAAAGAATGATCTGAAATATTGCAGAAAAATATTTGGGAGTATATTTAGAAGATAAATTCATACATTTACAGTTAGAAAAATTTAGTGATGAACATATTAGACAAGGCTAAAGTGTATGTTGAAAACTTATTCAAAGATAAGTTATCTTCTGTATATTTTTATCACAATTTTATTCATACCACAAGTGCTGTAAACAAAGCCGAAGAAATAATAAAGCACTCGGATATTTCTGAAGCAGATAGAGAAAAAGTAATCCTTGCCATTTGGTTTCATGATGTGGGATTTACCGACTGCAATGCTGAAGGCCACGAAAAAAGAAGTGCTGAGATTATGAAAGAGTTTCTGCATAAAGAAAATTATCCGCAGGAGTATATAAATGATGTTTATCAGCTCATTTTATCTACTGAAAAATGTTATCAGCCGAAAAATTTATCTGAGAAAATTATAAAAGATGCAGATTTCAGTCATTTTGCAAGCCCTACTTATCACGATATTTCTGAAGCTTTGCGTAAAGAGTGGGAGCTTACCGGCGGAACCTGCTTTTCTAATGAAGAATGGGATAAACTGAATGTAGATTTCCTAAAAAACAAGCATCGGTATTTCACCAATTATGCTCAAGAAAACTGGGAACCTTTGAAGATGAAAAATGTAAAAAAGCTTGAGAAAAAACTCAATAAAGAAGATAAACAGAATAAAGATGATTCGGATAAAAAAGATTCTAAATCTGACCGAAGCGTAGATACTTTATTTCGTGTTACCTTGAATAATCATACAAGATTAAGCGATATTGCCGACAGTAAGGCTAATATTTTGCTTTCTGTAAATGCAATTATTATTTCGGTATGCCTTTCTGTTTTGGTGCCAAAATTAGATACTCCGAAAAATGTACATTTAATAATTCCTACGTTTTTACTTCTTTTATCGAGTGTTCTTACGATTGTTTTTGCAATATTGTCTACCAAGCCTAATGTTACTAAAACTCATTTTACCCAAGAAGACGTTGCCAAAAGAAAAGTAAACTTATTGTTTTTTGGTAACTTTCACCAGATGCTTTTTGATGATTTTCATTTGGCTATGCGAGATTTGCTGAAAGACCGAGATTATATTTATGATTCTATGATTAAAGATTTGTATTTTCTCGGAAAAGTTTTAGACAGAAAATATAAACTTCTTTCTACAACGTACACCATTTTCATGGCAGGAATTATTATTTCTGTTTTGGCATTTGCCTACGCATTTTTAACCCTTTAATGAAGCGAAACCCTTAAAGCCAGCAAACCGGAAATTCCCTGTAAATCTTCTACTTTCAATAATTCGACATCGTTTTTCAGAATGTTTTGTTTTTGAAGGGTATTAATGTATTGAAGATATTCTTTTTGGTTTTCCATTCCGAAATAAACAATGACGATTTTTCCCGGTGAGGTTATTCTTTCCTCACGATCTTTTATACGGGCTTTATCCAGCCTTTTTTTGATGATTTCATAGTAAGAATTATAGGCTCCGTCTACATCGAAACGTTTTTCGTCCATTCGGAAACGGATGTCTATTTTTTCATTATAAACAAAAATTAAAGAAGCAATATCCAGCGGAATAGGAAGGCTTGGCTGAAATTTTCTGAATTTAGTTTCCATTTTGCAAATGGTTTCAAGCTGCCAGAAACGCAGTTGGTTCAGATGTTTTTGAGAATATTCTAGATTCGGAGCAATCGTTTGTCCCACATACAGATTATGTTCAATTCCGTCTGATTTAAAACGTTCATAATAGTGAGGGAAAATCTGTTGGGCAATGTTCTGTCTGCTGTCTAAAATATCGGCAAGCATACGGTTAACCAACGTTATCGATTCGTCCAGATTTTTTCTTTGATGATAAAATAGCTGATTTTGAGTATTTATCTTCCGGAAATAGGATTTTATTTTTTCTTTAGCCTGAATATTGTCTGCAGTTTCCAGTTTTGCCTGTAAAAAAGGATGTATTTCAGTCTGAATCATTCGCTGAAATCTTTGTTCGGTATCTGCTTTTATTTCGTTATTAATTTCTTTTTTTAGAATTTCAACAGCCAAAATATATTTTTCTGAGTCTGAATTGAATTCGCTGAAAACGTCCAAAAGAACATCTAACTGCTCGTTGAGATCTTCTTTCATCAACATAAAACGTTTTTCCGAAGAAGAACGGATGTCCGAAAAACCGAATAGGGGAGTGAGATTTTTAAAAGATATTTCTTTAAGCGTATAAATTTTTCTGGTGAGTGATGCATTGAAATACTTTTCGGCTTCATTCCTGAATTTCCAAAATACACTATCGTGAATAGAAGTGTACTCGCGCTGAATAATCGCTTCAATATGGTTGTCTCTTTCCGAGTTGAAGCGGGAAACCGAGAAAAGAATCATTTCGGTGAAAAATTCCATTTTCTTAAGTTTTAAACCGTTCAAACTGTTGGGTAAAGAAGAAGTAAATTCCATAATGGCCATCAATTCCCCATTTTTCATCACCGGAATAATAATGAAACTCTTTATATTGGCTTCTTTGATAAGCTGAAAAGAAGGTATTTTTTTTATTTCCTCATCCAGTTTATTTACGTTTCCAACCACAATGGGCTGAGAATTATAAGTAATGTTTTCGAGCGTTGCTTTTCTTACTTCTTCATTAAAGGTTTTGAGCCAGAAATCTAAAATATAGCTTGTAAAAACATTCTCGTAAATAGGCAGATTTTCAAGTTTTTTATATTTCTTGTTGTAAATCATCAAGCCAAAATTCAAATCGGGTACATCAAAATAAGATTTGAAAATTTCAAGAAGATCTTCATTGGAAACAGGGTTTTCAGGATCAATTTCAATAATGGTTGATTTTAAATCTGAAAGTGCAATTTCCGTTGTACAGTCTACCAGACTAATGATGGTAAAACCACGCAATATCCAGGATTTTGGCGGAAAATGTTTTTTCCACAGAGAAATGTCGTCAATATTTCCCAAAAGCATTTCTGCCGTTTCCAAACTGGGGATTTTAGTTCCTTTTTCAGGATAGATATCAATAAAATCTGAATTAAATGTAATTTTATAGTGTTTTAGAATTCCGTTTTTATTTGGAATATCGTAATAGAGTGGAAAATTGGCTCTAAAATCTGTGTTGTAGTGAAGCTGCAAAATAAGACAACAGCAGAAGATGTAAAATTCGTCCGGATTAATATCTCTCAATTTAATTTCAAAATCGGTTCCGGCATCCGAAAGAATGTTTTTAAATCTTTCGGTATAGTTGAAAGTAATACTTGCCAAAGGAACACTGGCGGCTTTAATTTCGTTGTAAGTAAGTCCTTTAGGAAATAAATCTGCAAGCAGCAGTTTAATAAGTTCTGAATGTTTTTCCAGCAGTGATAGATCCTGAAATCCATCTCTTAATTCAGGGATTTTTTTAACTTTTTCGATAAGAGATTCTGCATAGTTGGCTCTGTATTCCAAACGGTCGTTATAGCGGATATGCTCCAATACATCCAAATATTTTTTGAACGAAACGAAAACCTGAAATGGATTGTCTTCTGAGAGAAACACTATCTAAAACCTCTAAAAATTCTTCGGCAAAGTTAAAGAAAACATCAGTTTGGTTTTAAGTTTTTTAATATGATTACTTTGAAAAAAAATAAACCCTTGAATATTAGTGTATTCAAGGGTTTGGTTGTGGTCCCACCTGGGCTCGAACCAGGGACCACCTGATTATGAGTCATTTAATTTCTTTTTTATTATACTTTACATTGTTTTATTATACTTTATTTTTAACTGATTATCAGTGTTTTACAAAATAAAGTTTCTTATTCTAATTTACTTTTCTTTATATTTGTAGAGCAAATGTTCGTCAAATGTTCGTCAAAAAAAAGTATAAAAAATGACCACTTTTCAGTTTACTTTAAAGAATAACGCTAAATCAAATGGTGAAAAAAGTATCATCATGTCGTTTATCAAAGACAGAAAAAATACAAGTTTGTCACTTCGACATTCATGTACTGACCAACAATGGAGCGCAGAAACGGAACGTGTAAAAAAAAGCCACCCTGATTACGAAAAACTTAATAAGTTTATTGATAAATACAAAGGAATTGCTTCAAAGATTATTGAAGATCTTGAAGATGATAATATTCCCTATACGCTGCAGGATGTAATTTATGAGATTAAGAATTATAAGGGAGACTTGAAAACAATGTCCTACACCAAGTTTCAAGAAATCGTTATTGAAAACCTAAAAAAATCAGATAAAATTGGTTCTGCGCAAGTTGACCAAGATGCATTAAACTCTCTTCAAAAATTTTTTGACAAAAAAGACATCGGTTTTAACGAGATTAAATATCTAACCCTCAAAAAATATGAGGCACATTGTATTGAAAAAGGAAATACACCTGCAACTATCGGAATCCGAATGAGGGCGATTAGAAGCGTTTTTAATCAGGCAATCAAGGCTAAAGTAATCAAGGAAAAACAATACCCTTTCAAGGATTACAAAATTTCCCAAATCAAGAGTAACAGCAAAAAAGAATTCTTGAGCGTGAGCGAAATCGACCTATTAAAAAAATATAAACCAAAGGATCAGTACGAACAATTTGCCAAAGATATGTTTCTGTTCAGTTATTACTCAAGGGGAATTAATTTCATCGATATGATGCAACTCGAAAAGAATGCACTAATTGATAAGAATATTTCTTACTACCGAGAAAAAACAGGGGTTGCCGTTAAATTCAAATTAAATGACATCACAGAAAAAATTCTAACGAAATATAAATCAGAACCCGACTCTAAATTTCTATTATCCATAGTAAAAAACAACAATCCTACAAAAACTTACTTGAAGAATAAGTCTCAAAAGTATTTGACGATTTATGTCAATAAATATTTGAAGGATATAATGAGCAATCTTAAAATCAATAAAAATATCACCTTTTATTGCGCAAGACATTCCTTTGCTACTGCACTAAAGTTTGAAAATGTTTCAATTGAAATTATTCGAGAAGCATTAGGCCACAAGGATATCAATTCGACAATGTCCTATTTGAATTCTCTTCCAGATGCAAAATTGGATAAAATTATTGAGGATATTATTAAATAATATTTTCTTCTTCACTTACAAATTTTACTAATGTGAAATTAGTAAAAGATAATCGGAAACATTCTGATTATCAATTGAATGAATTAAAGGTTATGCATAATTTGCATAATACAATTCACTAATGTTTAAGACGCATTTTTTTGAAATCTCTAATTGCTTCCTGCTCAATCTCATATTTTGACTTAGAACGACATCTTTTTAACCATTCATCAACATCTTTTCGCTTAAACATAAGGATTTTACCTGTTTTAAAAGAAGGAATTTCGCGAGTAGATTTGAGTTTGTAAATTGTTGATTTACTTAAGCGTAAATACTTTGCAAGCTCATCAATTGACATCAATTCATTATCGTGATTAACTTCGTGAACTAATGGGTTTTTTTGCACTAATTCCTGCAGTAAATCTTCGATTTTTTTGCAATCGCTCATTAATTAACTCAAATGGATTCTCCATAATTTATCATGATTTTTTTGATTATTATATTTAAAGGTACGATTAAGTAAACAGAAAAAGCAATAACCTCTAGTAGTGTTCAATGAAAATGAACATGAGAATTCATTGAACAACAACAAAACAGAATGTCTGAATTTTCAAAAAAACTCATTATGGCTCAAATTATTTCGATGGGGATAAAACTCATCCGCATTTCAAAATGCAATCCTTTTTTGCTCGAAATTTCTGATAACGCAGGGATTTCTTGGCAAATCAGATTTAATGGCTCGACCGAAGTAGGAGAATTTTGGGATATTTTCCGAAGAGGCGAAACAATTTATGCAACGACTTCAAAAGGAAGGTTTCGGTCGGTGGATTCTGGTTCGTATTGGATGCAGATTTAATATGGGAATGTTCCTTCTCCAAAGATAAGTTCGTGGCATCTTTTATGAAAGTTTTTGCTTCTTTCTTCTTTCGTCAAAGATGGTGAAAAAGGAATTTTGTTTCCTTCAGAATCTGCAACAAAACACAAATCATCATCATCCAAATCAGGATTTTCCCAATAATTTTTTATGATTCTCGCTCGACCATTTTTGGGATTGAATTCTCGAACTGGTGAATCAGAAACAAAAGGGAAAAGGATATTCTTATGGATGTCGATGATTCCAAACTTTATTTTCTGAAAATCTTTGTTAAAATACTTGAAATAATTACTATAGTGAACACCTTCTAATTCCAATTTTTCTCTGTCAAAGAATACATCGACAGTTTTTCCTGCACAAAAATTGTCACCGATAAACTCCAAATGATCCCATTCAAAATCCATGATAACATTTTGATCAAAATCAATTATCCCAAACTTATCGTCTTTACCAACAATTATCAAATCTTCGTTGAAACTATAAAAATCATCAAAATTCAAATGCAGAATCAGGTTTCCATCGATATCGATGATTTTCCACTTTCCATTAAAACAAAGTGCAACTCGTGGACTTTCGGATGAAAGGTCAGCAAAAATATTATCATAAATAAACGGTACTACAGGATTATTTTGACGGTCGAAAATTCCATATTTTCCATTTTTTCGCGCAATACAATAATCGTTTTGGAAAAAAGGATAATTAATGGTTTCGTATTCATCGGGAATCACCAAATATCCTTCTCTGTTTACAAATCCAAAACCATCATCGGTACAGACCCATCCATAACCTTCTTCATCAAAATCAGTTACTTCTTCCCAATCAGTTGGATGGAAACCTTTTTCTTCATAATCTCCTGCTAAATCATTGGCTTGCCAAGGGTGGATTTTTTTCATTTTCTGTTTTTATTAATTTCTTCTGCGAAATTTATTATTTCATTGCTTATATCACTGTTTTCTGTAAAAAAATGAGAAGGGAATTTTTTCATAAAAGCCCAAGAATTTTTATTTTCTATTATAATATTAGAAAAAAAGCTTTTATAAAAATCAACATGTTTTAAAGCATAGAAATCTTTTCCTGATGCATTTCTAACGCCTATATTTTTTTCGATATAATTTACTCTAATTAATAATTTGTCGTCCTCTATTCCATCCAGTAAAATATCTGTAAACTTTTGGTGCATATTATCTGTAATTAAAGAATGAAGAGTTTCATCTATTTCATGTCGAGATAATTTTGGCATGTTGTGTAAAGAAATAAAACCTGATTGTTTTTGCTTCAAATTAATCTGTCTTAAATTTAGGTCAATTGAACATAATTCATCATCTGAAAGCCAGGAAGGATGAGGAATTGCAAAAACTTTATGATTCCCAATTTTTCCTCTGATAATTAATCTCTTATTATCATTTCCGACAAGCAAAACTTCACCATCAATTTCAAATTCATCCATTCCCGAACTTGTTCCTAATAAAATGATGTTTTCTGGTTGAAGGATATTGATAAATTCTAAGGTTAAATCTTTACAAGTTTCTAAAATATTTACTTCCTTGATTTTCTTTATGTCAATAAATTTTTTAGAAGGGAAATAAACATAATTCATATAGTTAAAATCAAGTTCCATATCATAAATTATCTTCATTTTCATCAGTTGACGAAGTACTTTCCAATTAGTTTGATATCCATTCCATTTGGAATTTCCTTGCAAAAACTTTTGTGAATCCAATGTGCTTTCTATTCTCTTATCAACTTTTTTTGATGGAAATGCATAATTTGAAAACGGATTTAGCGCAAGAATTAAGTTCTTACTTTTTAGGTTGCAAGGTTTTTGAAAAGCATAATAATCTAAATGATAATCTTCGGCAATTGTTTTGCAGATATTTATCGCTTTCTCCGCCCAATTAACAAGTTCTGAAGCATATGTGTTTTCCATGAAATTCTAATTTCAGACAAATTTAACCCATTAAACCGCCAAAACAAGTCCCTCAAAAATATTTTTCACAGTCGCCGTTTGTCTTCATCAGCACTTATCTTTGAATAAAAAAGATATGAACATTTTAATAAAACTTAGAAATCATTTCTTCGAAGAAGTAACAGAAGAAATTGAAAAGAAACATTCTGAAGAAAGAAAAATAATTTTGAAGCAAGTAGGTTTTGTTTTGCTATTTTCAATTGCAATTTTTATCGTCGCTTATCCTATCACTTGATATTCAAGTTGGATTAAATTAGTAAGAATCATCCGTTTAACGATTGTCAAAATGGAAAAAAACGAAATCTTGTCGCAAATATCTACTAATTTTGCGACAAAATTTTCATCTTTTAATGATTCTGATTTTTTAAACTGTTAAAATTATCAAGCAATTTCTCAATATTCTCTTTTCCCACAGGATTTTGGCTATGGACTTGAAAATTGATGTCCGAAACTCCATTGTCCAAACAGAATTCAACCAAAAACTTCGCACAATCGAAACCTGTTTTTCCTTCTCCTAAATCATGATCGAAACTGATGAACTCAGGAACACCATTTTTGTTGATGAAGTTTACAAATTCATCATAGTCATAAACTCTTTCAAAATTTTCAGGAGTAGAACGAAGGTCATCCAGATATAGATTCATAATTTTCTTGCTCAAAATTTCTTATCTTTTTCATTCATTTCCAGCGCCACAGAAAGAAATTTCAAATATTCTTCCCTAACACTTTTCGGTTCCATAATTCGCAATCTTTCCGCATGTGTAAGCAATTCCTGATAGAAATCGTAGGTGGGAACTAATGTTAATTCAATTCGAAATTCTTCGTCGTTTTCAACCAATGTTTTTTGTGAATGATGGATTGGCAGCGACTTTACAAATTTTCCTTGCCACGGATCAAATGAAAGAACAATTTTCCTTGGTGTTTCACAAGGTGTAGAAACAATTCCGAATGAGTTAACAAAGAGTTTTTCAATATCTGTTTCAATATTTTTGAAAGTTTTATTATGAATTTCCAAATCGGTGAGTCGATCTAAACCGTGGGTTTTTATGAAAAAACCTTTTCCTTCATTTTCATTCGCCAACAAATACCAGCGATTTCGGAATTCTTTCACTGCATAAGATTCTACGACTTTTCTTTGAGGAATTCCATCCCAATATTTGGTGTAATTAAAACTGATGAGTTTCGAGTTCTTAATCGCATAAATAAGTCCCTCGAGATTGTGTAATCCAGATGCTTGACGCTTTTCAAAAAGCATTATTTTAGAATGATCAGCGGTTTGTCGGTAAGCGTTTACTAACAGTAAATTATCGAAAACACCTTTGGATTGCTCCAAGTTTTCATCTTCAACAATTTGGTAAGTCATGGTCGATCGCTTGAATTGGATTTCAATTCCGAAAAGTTCCCAAAGTAAATCCCTATCACGCTTGAATGTTTTTTCACTGAACGCCAAATCATTATCGAAACCATTTGAATAATGTTTTTCTTCCAAGTAATTAAGTACTTCATCATAAGTCGCACCTACATTTTTCTTGGATTGTAGCAAGTTTGAAATATGAATCAAACGCAACATTTGATCTCTTTTTGCCATTGTTTAAATTTTATAGGTCAAAGATAAACAAGCAAACGGACAAATTATGACTATTTAATTGATGTGATAGTAAATTTTCATACTAACAATTATCTAAAATATTACAAAACGTTTTTCAATCAGCTCAATATTTTCTTTCTTGACACCATATCCCTTTGCCAAGCTTTTCCAATTTCCCAATGCCGCACTTGTCTTTTGAATGATTTCATCTATAACTGCTTTTGAAAGTTTTGCTTCCAAACCTAACTTTTCAAGGTGAGTTCGAGTAATATTTCGCCCTTCTCCCATCACCATCGTGCTTTGTTCTCCACCTGGTCCATTTGAAAATGTGAGATCGTACGCGGGTGACAATTTCCATTCGCCAGATTCATCCATTAAGAAGCTGAAATTTTTAGCATGGTCGTCTCGATTGTGTGCCATGACATTGAAAACTGCTAGTCGGAACATTTTTTCAACCTCTCGAATATCTTTGGTAAGAAAATTCGTTAAAGCCAACAAATCCTCATAATCATGAGATGGAAACCGAAAGTTACTATGAATCAATCCGCTTACAGTGTGCATGTGGAAGCGCTTATTTTTATCTCTGTCAAATCTTTTTACGGCAAAATAACCACTTCCTTTTTGTGAAGGAAATAAATGTGTTGTAGGCATTTCTAATCCTGCATTTGCCGCCATAATCGAGTAAACATACTCAATAGCTCCTGAATCGTTTCCATCTTGGGTGTTCGGAAATTTCACAATCCAATGTTCAAAACCTTCGCTCAATTCACCTGTACCGTGAGAAATGTTTTTCCTTTCTGAATCAACCCCAATTAATGCTTTTGGTCTCGCTCCAGCAGAAGATCCATTTAAAGCTAATAGTTCATTTATGACTTCTCCAGATTCGCCTTCCAAAACTTGCTCAGTTTGCGATGCTAAAACATCGAGGTCAATTTTTTCATCGTAATGGTTAAGACTTTCATCAGGTTCATAAACCAAAGCTCCCATTCCGTTTAATCCAACGTAAGATAAACGATCAAGTGGTGTAACTTCATTCGGCAAAATTCCTTCAGCTCTCAGCATTCTATCAAAAAGTAGCCTTCCCCAACCGTCGGGCAAGCTGTCATTGAAAACACCTGCCAAACCTTCAAAAGGTGTTCTAGGAAGTTCAATTAATCCACGTTGTAGTGGAAGTTTTATTGGTGAAATTTCCAAATTACTTTTAAGGAAAGAATTGTCATATTCAAAATAGATGATTTCATCACGAATTACTAATCGTCCTACTGGTTGAATCTCTTGTCCAAAATTCAATCCTACTTTTAATTCTTTGATTGATGTTCTCATTTCTTACTTCCTCTTTTTTTAACAGATTTTTCATCACTCTTTAAGACTTCGTCTATAGATTTAAAAGCAGGTGTAATTGGCTTTAAACCTTCAATCATCTCTTCTAAACCACCAACAATAGAAAGAATTTTCAAAAAAGATTCTAAAGAAATCATTCCAGTTTGTTCAAACTTTCTCAAAGTTGATAATGGAACACCGGACCTTTCTGCTAAACCTTCTTGAGTAAGATCCATCTGCAATCTTCTTTCACGAACATTTTGAACTAAATTTTTTTGGGCTTTTGAAAGAGATATAAATAACATTATAAGGGTATTTATATTGACTTAGTGAATATAACTAATATCATTGTATTACAAATATACGAAAATACATTTGATAATATTGTAAATAAAAACAAGGATGAACGGAAATGAACCGATTATCAATGCAATATTTTACAAATTAGAATATCGAAGTAAAGCCTTGAAGTAAATAAAGTTTTAGAGTAAATATGAGTTAATCACAATCGTTCTTTCAATTCTCAAGAATGCATTATAATTAAAGAAAATGCTATATACCATGGGATCTTGCAAGGTGCGAGATTGAAGGTATTCTTAGGAAAACCATAGAAAATACACGAAAACAAATATTTTTTAGTTTTTTCGTAATTTTAAAAAATGGAAAAATTTTTGCAAGCGTTTCTTTCTCTTCTCCACTTTTGGTTGCAGAAGCCCACACCTTTCAAGTCTCTTTTCCGTAATGAATAAATATATAACAAATGGCAGGATATAATATTGAAGGTAAAAAGGTTATTATCTCAGATGATAAATACAAAGAAGTTTATTGGATTGAATTATCTAACTTAGTAAAAGAGAAATACTTTACAGAAAACAGAGAAATTAGAGACCCTACCGTTGTACAAGAAATATTTAAGTTTTGCTTTTCTTTTTTTTGCAATAAACTTGAAGAAAAAATTCAATCTGAAAAGAGATTTTCTTTTTATTTATTTTGCCATTTGCTTCATGAAGATTCAATTGATATTTTTTTAATGCAAACTCAAGGTTATAAACTAAGTATAAATGAAGAAAAGTTTGCGGCTTCTCGAAAAATTTTAAAAATTATCTTAGAACAATCTGTAAAATATGATTTAAATGGAGCACCACACTTCGCAAAAGAAATGTTTGACAATATTACTGAATATGCAACTTATTTGGAAGAGATGTTATATATTGGAGAATGGGCTTTTATTTCAAGTGAATATCTAGCAAAATGTCAATTGTTTCCCAAAGCAATCGGTGTTAATTATTGTGATGATTTAAATGAAATTGCGTTTTTAACTTATCAACCATATCCAATATTTTTTTCTCATATTTTTAAAGACTTACCGAATCATGAAAGCAAGGTTGCACTTTCTGACTGCATTGACGACTTTAAAAATTTAATTGAAGAAAAGTATAAAGTTAAATATGATGACTTATGCTACTTCATTGCTGAAATTATTCAAAAACCAGAACATAAATTTGGAGTTACTTTGCTTTCAGAAATAATAAAGAATATAAAAGCAAACACAACTGTAGACCATAACTTCATTGATAGCTTTTATAAAGGATTGACTTTAAATAAAGATGTAGCTTTATCAATTGAAGAATGTTTTTATAAAAATCAAGATATAAGAAGACATATCTACAGACCAATTTTAGAATATAAAATAGATGGTAAAATTTTTAATATAGTTGGAGCAAATAAATGGGGAGAAAGTATGGTTCTTCTAACTACAAATTGTTTCCCTTTTGGTATTTTTCCAGAAGAATGGAAAGAAAATATTGATTTAAAAAAATTTATAGAAAAAATTGATAATACTCATGATAAAATATTACAACTTCCCATTACTAATATTTTATTAGCTAAAAATCATCCTTATGAAATTGACATAAAAAGTTTTGCTACATATAATAAACAAAATATTAATATTGACAATACAATTGGAGACATTGACATTTTATTTTTAGACATTCAAAATAAAAGGATTTATGTATGTGAATGCAAACACAATAGGTCAAGATTTGATTATAATAATTGGAAAAGAGATTATAGTAATTTTAAATCTAAATATGAAAGCCAATTAAATAGAAAAGTTGAGTGGGTTAAACAAAACATTGAAGTAATAAGAAATCACTTTAAATTCAGAGGAAACAACCCTATAGATTTAGACATTAATCATTTCGAAGTTATTGGTATTTTTCTTATAAACGCACCCACTCTTTATATGTATAATAGCACTTACAAGTGTTATACAATAAATGATTTTGAGAGAGTTTTAAACAATGAAAATCCTTTTAATGAATTTGTAGTATATGCAGAGGATAGGAAAAAGACATACAAATTCAATCATCCATATTTTGAAGATGTAGAAAGACAATTATAACTACGGATATGTTTCGCAAGAGGTCATTTTATCATTTCCATTGCTTATGTTGAAATTCTAGTTAATTTCTGCAAGAATTAAGTTGTGATCGGATATCCGTTTCTCAATTGGCTTTTCTGTAATTTTCACTGACTTTCCAAGCAATAATTTTTTGCTCAAAACAATATGAAGTACAGAATTAGAAATGTCTTGAGTAATAATTTCAAGATTTTCAGCTTCACAAAAATCTCTAAAATCTTTCTGAACAGCTTTACTTGGATATGGATAACCAGAAAATGAAATATTCAAATCACCAGCAAAACAAAGATTTCCATTCTGAGCAATTCTTTGTAAATCTAATTTTTGCATTTTCAAATCTTCAGTAAAGTGTTTATTTCTTCCACCTGTAAAACCAATTATGCTTCCATAAAGAATTAATTTACCAATTTCTGTGTCCATTTCTACACATACACTAGAAAACCCATCATAAGTATCAATACTTTTTGATAATTGAGTTTTACTGTAAATTGAAGTTTTTGTTTCTCCTGCGTGGAATTCTATTCCGTTATAATGTGATGGAAGTTCAATTGTTGAAATTTTGAGGTATTCAGGAAACTCAATGTTTGTATTTGTTTCTGTCAGAAAAATTATATCTGCACTGAAATAGGAAATGATTTCAGTGATTTCATGGATTCGCTTTTCGTTGGTTTTTGGTCGTCTGATATTCCAAGTTAAAACTTTCATATCGATGATAAAATTAATTCAGGATAGAAGATTAAGGTTTGCAAATATGTTATATAATTTATTAAATTTTCCAAAGTTTTAGGGCAATATCCGCAAATTCATCTCCACGCTTATCTACATTAGAGAATTTAAAGTTCCCATAATCGGACAGTTCTCTTGTTATGTGAATATTTGATTTTTTATAGAATGCTTTCTTTCTAGAAAAAGGATTGTTTGAAGCCTTAATATTTAATTCACTTGCCAGTAGAGTCATATTTCCAATCCTATTAACATACTTTTTATGCTTTACAATTGATTTGTCTCCTAAGTAACTTTCCCAATCTCCAAATTTATTTTTTGAAGCTTTAGAGATAATATTCTGAGGAATAATATGTTCAAGGTGTAAATCTCTGCCAGAATTTAAGGTATATTCGTTATAATTTCCAATTTTATGATATTCTAATTGTGATAAAATATACTTCGCTCTTGTCTCCAATATACCTTTAAGTTGTTGAGTTGGAAATCTGTCAGAAAATTCATCATCATCGGGATAATCTTCTAAAAGAGATTCTTTTATCTCCTCTAAATAATTATCAGTTTCTTTGATCTTTAGCAACTTTGCAAAAATATCATCATTTTCACTAGTTCTTCTTTCACAAACGTGTCTTCTTAGCATTATTGCACCAACCATATCAAGCATTCTAAATTGTTCAGATTCCGAAAATGATTTTTGCATAAAGTGCATAAGAAATATGTAAGATGGAAAGCTCCTAATTGCAGCTAAATCTCTCAACTTAGCATTAATTTTGTCAGAGGGAAATTTTTTGTTGAATATTTTTGAATACGTTAATGCACAATTGACGATTTTTTTTAAATAATCTGCAAGGTCAATTCTATCTTCTTCATTAGATGCTTGCTCAACATTTCCAATGATAACCTTAGTGCTATTATCTGTGTTGATAGTTTCTTCGTCAATTTCGTCTTCGTTAATTTCCGTAGAATCTTTTTCTTCTTCATTATATAGATACTCCCCCAACAAATGAACATTCTTAACTTTTTTAAAATAATCTTTCTTAAAAGCGTCAATAAGATTTGTTTTGGTAATTTTTCTGTTGTAAACAGATGAAATATACTGCCTGAAAAAATCATCCGTTGAAATTCCATCTAGCGATACTATTACCTGTGACCAAAGCTCTTTAACTTCTTCCAACTTTTCTACACCCATTTTAGCAGCGTGTCCTAAAATAAAGTTTTTTAGAATATCTGTCGCAGACAACGGAAGTCCACGATTGTTGATAGTCTCAAAAAGTTTATATGCATCTTGTGCTTGCTGAACATCAAGACGTATTATTTTTGCAGTATGAACTAATTTTCGGTAAAAATCAGTCAACCAGCTTTCACCATCTTGACTTATCCTAATATTAATGAGATTTTCGAACAAGGTATATGCACCCAAAATGTTTTTATTAAAGATGTCATGAGTTTTACCTTTCATAATCTTGATCAAATCAGCATTATCGAGTTCGCCAAGGACCAATTTAGGAGAATCAAGATTTGTCCCATCAACGCATCTAAGCATAGATGTGATTTCATTAACAAAATGATCCTTTTGTTGAAGTTTAAAAAACTCTCTCAAAACTGATAATAAGATTACAACCGTTGTCAATCTTTGCTGACCATCAACAACATCAACTTTATTTAACCCACCATTATAAAGTCCAGTATGAATAATCAACATACCAAACAAGTGACCTTCATTTGATTGAAGCATATCAATATCTTCAAAAAGGAATGCGGTTTGTTTATCTTCCCATGCATATCTTCTCTGATATGAAGGAACAATTAATTGTTCAATTGGGTTATTTAGCAACATATGTATTGTTCGATCGTGGGGAATGATATTCATAATGTAAAGTTTATTTTTTTTGCCTTAAATCATATGAAAAAGCAATTTTTAAATGTAAGTAAAATGGAGAAATAATAAAAGTATCTATGGTATTTAATTCGCTAATTGTTAAATGATAATTTAGAGGCACTTGCCAAAACGATTTACGATTATTGGTTCGTTCAGTTTGATTTTCCTGATGAAAATGGGAAACCTTATAAATCTTCGGGTGGGAAAATGGTTTATAATGAAGTTTTGAAAAGAGAAATTCCTAATTGTTGGGAAGTGAAAAGCTTAGAAGATTCATTTAAGATTAAAAAAGGAACATTAATAACAGAAAAAACAGCAAATAAAGATGGAAAAATAAAAGTTGTTTCGGCAGGTGTTGATTTCTCATATTTTCATGACAGAAGCAACTTTGCAGAGAACACAATTACAATTAGTGCTTCTGGAGCAAATGCTGGACTAATAAACTTTTGGCGAGAACCCATTTTTGCTTGTGATTGCACAACCGTTAGAGGAAAAAATTTAAGCGAGACTCTTTTCGCTCTAGAATTTCTAAAATCAGTACAGGATCATATATTTAATCAAGCAAAAGGTTCTGCTCAGCCACACGTTTATCCAAAGGATATTGAAATATTAAAATATGCTGAGCCAAGCTATGTACTATTAAATGACTACGGTAAATTAGTAACTCCGCTAAATCAACAAATCTCAAATAATCTTAAAGAAAATCAGGAACTTACACAGCTTCGCGACTGGCTACTTCCAATGTTGATGAATGGTCAAGTTTCAGTAAAATAATGTTTTTTCTTTGCGGTAAATTATCATTTATCTATATTTGTTGATAACTAATCTTTATCTGAAAGCTGTTTTCCAAAGCAATTGGAGAAATTGCGCGGTTTTAACTTAACCCCAATTTCATGAATAACAATTTTATCAACGAGATTAAGATGTCAATGCAAATGATTATCAACGAACAACAGATGGAATTTCTTAATCAAACTCTTTTAAATTCTCTGCAAAATAAGATTATTAGCGACTTTCAGCCAGAGTATAACGATGATATTTTAGACAATTCTAAACTATTGTCTCTTTTTATTTCATCAAAAAAAGTTGAAGGATGTTCTGAAAAATCTTTGAAATATTATACTTCGACGATTAATCATCTTTTTACTGAAATTAAAAAAACTGTTGTAGAGATTTCTACGAATGATTTGAGATTTTATCTCTCGAATTATCAAGATATTAAAAAGTCTAGCAAAATTACAATTGACAATATCCGAAGAATTTTTTCTTCTTTTTTTGGCTGGTTGGAAGACGAGGATTATATACTGAAAAGTCCTGTGAGAAGGATTCACAAAGTAAAATCGGGAAGACAGGTAAAAGAAATCCTTACCGATGAGCAAATTGAAACTTTACGTGATAATTGCTCCGAAATAAGAGACCTTGCAATGGTTGAACTGCTTTCATCTACAGGAATGAGAGTTGGCGAATTGGTGAGATTAAATATTGCAGATATTGATTTTCACGAAAGAGAATGTGTTGTACTTGGAAAAGGAAATTCGCAACGAATGGTCTATTTTGATGCACGGACAAAAATACACCTCAAAAAGTACCTCGAAAGCCGTTTGGATAAGAATAACGCTTTATTTGTTTCTTTAGCACAACCAAATTCTAGATTGACAATTGGAGCCATCGAAACACGAATTAAAAATTTGGGTAAAAAGTGCAACATTGATAAGGTTCATCCTCACAAATTTCGGCGCACTTTGGCAACTTTAGCGATTGATAAAGGAATGCCTATTGAACAAGTTCAAAAACTATTGGGACATGTAAAGATTGACACAACTTTACATTATGCTATGGTAAACCAAGGAAATGTAAAAATTGCCCACAGAAAATTTATAGGATGATGAGGAGTAATTTTAAGTTGAGTGATTTGTTGAAAATCAAAAACGGAAAAGATCATAAATCTTTATCTGAAGGTAATATTCCTGTTTATGGAAGTGGTGGTTTGATGCGGTTGGTAGATGAATACATTTACGATAAGCCAAGTATTTTACTTCCCCGAAAAGGCTCTCTGCAAAATATCCAATACGCAAATCAACCATTTTGGACAGTTGATACGCTTTATTATACCGAAATCAATGAAAAATTAACCGCTCCGTATTTCCTTTATTATTATTTGAAAAGTTTGAATCTGGAAAACCTGAACACGGGAACAGGTGTACCAAGTATGACATTTTCAAGTTATTACGATTTAGAAATTAACTTACCGCCCTTAGAATTGCAAAAAATTGTTGCGAAATTTCTTGAAAATATTGACCGAAAAATCCATGTAAACAATCAAATAAATGATAATTTAGAGGCTCTGGCTAAAACGATTTACGATTATTGGTTCGTACAGTTTGATTTTCCAGATGAAAATGGGAAACCTTATAAATCATCAGGTGGAAAAATGGTTTATAACGAAGTTTTGAAGAGTGATATGCCGAAAGATTGGGAAGTGAAGAAATTGAAAAATTTTGCAACGACTGGTTCTGGAGGGACACCAAAATCTACTGAAGATTCATATTATGTAAATGGGAAAATCCCTTGGATTAATAGTGGAGAATTGAACAATCCAATTATTGTAAATACAAATAATTACATAACAGAAACAGGCTTACAAAATTCGTCCGCTAAATTATTTCCAGCTGAAACAATACTTATCGCAATGTATGGAGCAACTGCAGGAAAAACCAGCTTGATTACTTTTGAAGCAACTACTAATCAGGCAATCTGTGCAATAATACCAAATCAAAAAGAACTTTTATATTATTCAAAATTTACATTGGATAATCTTTACAATTATTTAGTTTCGTTGAGTTCAGGGTCTGCTAGAGATAACTTGTCCCAAGATAAAATAAAAGAACTTGAAGTAGTGAATCCTTTACATGAAATATTAAGTAAACACTATCATCTAAATTTGTCTTTCTTTGAGAAAATAAAAGTAAATTTAGTTGAAAATCAAAAACTTATGCAACTGCGTGACTGGTTGCTTCCAATGTTAATGAATGGTCAAGTTTCAGTAAAATAATGTTTTTTCTTTGCGGTAAATTATCATTTATCCTATTATTAATTTCGATTTTTTTTTCCAATTTGGAAAGAATGGAAGAAATCCTCTTCTGAATTTCAATTTCAGGCAAATGGACAGGAATAGATTTTATGATATCTATCGGTAAAGTACATCTTTGTCCACTTCCGCCTGCATTATTTTCAAAATATGTTTTTGCTAATTGCGTATTGAACCAATAATGAAGAAATCTACCATCTAAATGGTTTTCATTCGGTGTGATTAGTGATAAATGATATCCCAAAACCACATCTTCAAAGTCTTCAGAAATATAAGTTGAAATTCCAATATCATCTCGCTTTTCACTATCCTTGGTAATTGCAACTTGACCTTTTCTTAAAATAAATTTTTCGAATTCATTATCGTTGCAAGATGCAACCATGAAAGTTTCCGCTTTATGGGCGTTTATAAAATCATTCTTATAAACATCGGTATAATTACAAAGTCTGACTGAAATTTCGTCTGAATTCGTTTTCTTATCAACATTACTTAGTTTGACATCAGCAATTTCACCAAGTTTACAAATTTTCCAATCACTCATACTTCAACCCCTTCAATTGTTTCATAATCTCTAAATCCAATGCATTTCCTTCTGCAAAAAGTTCATGCAACTTACTTTCAAAACCATTTAATTTCACTTCAAATTCCTCGGCAGTAATGTCCACATATTCAATCTTCACTTCAAAATATTGACCTGCGGAAAAACTGAAATTTTTGTCTTCAATTTCTTTTGCAGTAAGAACAACAGAGAAGTCTTCCTCGGCTTGTTTTTCATTCATCGCCCGAATGATGCGTTCTTCTTCGGTCTTGGTCAAAACAGTTTTTTGATTTTTGCCATCTTTTACCGTTTCCCCTAATTTGGAAGCGTCCACCAAAACGATTTTTTCATTGTCTGCTTTTTTATCAAAAAACAAAATTGATACGTTCGTTCCTGTACTTGCAAAAATATTACTTGGCATACTTACAACACCTCGAAGCCAACCACGTTCAACCAATGCTTGACGAATCTTTTTTTCGATTCCGCTTTGTGCCGTAATAAATCCTGTAGGAACTACAATAGCCGCTTTTCCTTTCTCTGACATGCTGTGCATGATATGCTGAATGAAAAGAAGATAAATTGCCATGCTTTCCTTCTTCGTTTTTGGAATATTAGGAACTCCTGCAAAAAATCTTTCTTTGTATGCATCGGCTGAAATATCTTTCTGATAATCGGAGAAATCAAGTTTAAATGGCGGATTTGAAACGATGTAATCAAATTTTTCTCCCAAATAACTTGGATTAAGAATGGTGTTCCCTTTTACAATATTGGGAATGGAATGCGAAAGACTGTTGATAATGAGATTTAAACGCAGCATATTTGCCGATTTCTGCGAAATATCTTCGGAATAAATGGTGCAATTTCGCTCACCAATTGCGTGTGCAATATTCATCAACAAAGTTCCAGATCCTGCACTTGGATCGTAAACTTTAACCCCATTTACTTTATAGTTTACCATAATTGCCGCCATAATTCTAGCGACTGCATGTGGCGTATAATACTCAGCGTATTTTCCACCACTGTCGCTGTTGTAATCTTTGATTAAATATTCAAAAATCGTCGCGAAGAAATCATATTTCTCCGAGAACATTTTCTGAAAATTTACGTTCACCAACTTATTTACAATGGCTCTACAAAATGCATCACGCTGCGAAGCATCACGGATAAAAAGACTGATGTCGTCAAACATTTTATCTTTTACCCCTGTCGAAGATTTTACAGAATAGATGTTTACATTATCATTACTGATGTTTCTCAACGTTCCATCAAAATAAGTTTCAGCGAAATTATCTCTGTTTGAATTATTGAAAAGATATGCAATCGTTTGTTCCGGTTGAAGTTTTGCTGCTTTGTTTCCAATTCTCGCCAGCAAGAACTTTCGCTGATCTTCAGGGAGACTTTCATAAGCTTCCTGAAAGTTTTCCGCTTCGTCAAGTTTTGGATTGGCTTTTTTGGCTTCGTAAATGAACTTGTCGTTCAAATATTTGAACAGGAAAACCTGTGTGATGATATTAAATTCGCTTGCATCATTTCCAAGACCGTAGTTTGCACAAACGCTTTTCAGGTCGTCAATTAGTTGCATCGTTTTCGATACAAACTCTCTATCTGTCATAGTTTAGGCGTAGTTATAGTTGTATTGATGTAAATACTCGTTTACAATGAGATGGTTGATCTTTGAAGTAGTATCGAAATCAAGGTTTAATTTTTGCGTATCGATAAATTGATTCACCACAATGCTCATTACTTCATCTTTAAAGTATTCGTCATTTTGGAAAAGGTTCACATTGTTTAGAAAAATGCTATCGATTTTATTTTTCGTTTCCATCAAAGCATCGTGAACTTTAGATTCTTTTTCTGAAATCCCTTTTGATTCCATCAGTCTTTTATGGATTCTTGCATACTTTTCGTCGGAATCATATTTATCTTTAAGAGCTGCGTTGTAGCGATTCATTTCTTTTACTTCATCATAAATTCGGCTCAAAATTACGATATTATCACGCATATCTTCCTGCGAAACTTCGTCTAGATTTTTATTTTTAAAAATCCTTTCCAATTCTTCTCTCAATGAAACAAATTCGGGAGCGGTTTGATCAAAATTACGTCGCAGTTCTTCTCTAGTTTTTCTTAATTGATCACGTAATTGATCAGCGAGTATCATTTCTTCTTCCGATATTTTTTTGAAGTCGAAATAGATGTCCTCCAATGCTACATTGAGCAAATTTGATGTATCGGAATCTGAGTTAAGATCATCAATGAAATTCATCATATCCAATTTGCGCTGCACTTCTCCTAACATCAAATTCATTTTGTGGAAATCTAGAGAATGTAACATGTCATTCAAATCCTGAAAACGAATAATGTTGCGAAGTTCCCTTACATTGGTCAAAAGTTTAATAAGTTCGACAAGTTTTTTCTTGTCTTTAATCTCACCAATTTGTGTAGAAAAATTTTCAATATTTTTCGTGTCATACAGAAAAAGTTTCTCCTTAATTTCCGAAATATCTTTTTCGATTTCTTCTCTTGATTTGAAGAGATCGCTGTAATTTTTCATTTCGTCACCAAGTTCTTCCTGCAGTTCTTCAAAATATTGTTGGTTCGTTTCCTTAAACTCCTTTGTAATATCTGCGAAATCAACAACATGTCCAAATCGATAATTCTTATAAGGTCTATTAACACGTGTCAATGTCTGTAAAAGATTGTGATTTTTTACAACTCTTGCGAGATATAATTTTTTCAATCTCTTCGCATCAAAACCCGTCAATAGCATATTGTAAACGAAAAGCAAATCAATTTTTCCTTGCTTAAATGCGGTGATCAAATCTTTTCGAATTTCTTTATCGTTTTCGTCGTGTAGAATTAGTGCCGCTTTAAGTTTTCGGTCTTTTATCTTACTATAAGGAGCGCGTTCTTCTGCAACAAGTCTTGAAGCGTCTATTTCCTGTTCACCAAATTGATATTCAAAATGTCTGAAAAGTTCCTTCGCTTGCGCGGAAGTATCGCAAACAACCATCCCTCCGAGCGAAATATCTTGAAAATTATCTCTGAAATTTTTTAGATCATCAACAATATACTTCAGCATAGGTTCTACAAACTTCGGATGTGCAAAAATGTCGCTTTTTGAAATATCACCTTTTTGAATTTTGATTTGGTCCATAATATCCTTCATCTGCATACTGTAATGCGTGCTAATCGCTTCCCGAATCAACCGCAAAGTGTAGCCATCTGCAATAGAAGAATTGTAATAATATTTATGGATGTAATCTCCAAAAAGTGCCTTCGAATCGTACTCTTTTGCAACTTCACGAAGCAAAGGTGTTCCAGTCAATGCAATTTTTATGGCTGATTCATCAGATTTTAGAAGATTTATCAGATAACTTCCTTTTGGATTATAACTTCGGTGCGCTTCATCAATAAAATAAATGCGCTGTATATTTAGATCATAATCAATTTTTTCATTAACAGCACTATCTTCGGTAAATTTCTGAATATTAACTACGGAAATTTCCAATTCCCCAGAATTGTTTTGCACGGCATTTACCGATTTCATATCCCTTGCAAATTCTGAACGGGAATTAACCATTTTCACAATAAGCCCACGAGAACGGAATTCATTTCTTGCCTGAATTGCTAAATCCAATCTATCAACAATAAAATAGAACTTAGCAATTGTATTTTTTTTCTGAAAATAATCTGTAACGAACTTCACATTAAAAAATGCTAATGCAGTTTTCCCACTTCCTTGAGTATGCCAAATAATTCCTTTTTTAGTTCCTTCTTTAAGTTTTCTTTCAATTGCCCTAGTGGCGAAAAACTGCGGATAGCGCATGATGTGTTTTTGGATTTCAATTTTTCCATCAAATGTATTTTCCACATAAGTAATGGCGTAACGCAAGAGAAAAGCAAGTCGATCCTTTGAAAGAAGCGATGTGATAATTCTATTTGTTGGCTTATTGTAATCCTTATTCGTGATAAACTCGTCCGTGTGCTTTATTGCAACGATATTGTTATCCTTCAGAACCAAATTTTCTAAATCTTGATCTTCAGATTTCAAAATCTTGTTTAAATCCAGATTTTCCTCTTCCCTGAAATAATTGAAATGAACACCTTCTAATGCAGGAGTTGCATAATATGCACCCATTACAGGATCAACAACTCCGTCCTCATAATCCATGTTATTACTGAAGATCATAAGTTGCGTAATATTCGTAAAGGTTTTGAATGCTTTAAGAGCGAACCTTTTATTGATGCGATTTCTCTCATCAATTACACCTTGCCGATTGTGCGGTTTTTTAACTTCGATGAAAGCCAATGGCATTCCATTAACAAGAATCGTTATATCGGGACGAAATTCCTCATCACCATTCTTACAAGTGAGTTCCGTTGTAACATGAAAGCTGTTGTTTGAAAAATTTTCGAAATCAATTAACTTAATTCCTGAAGTATTGACTAGCTGTTTGTAAAAATCCCTTCCCAAATCATCATACTTCAACTTAAGCGAAATATCCTGTAATAGCTTATGAGCCTCTGATTCATTCAATCCAGGATTTATTTTCCTAATACTATCAAAAAATATATCAGGAAAAATATTATTTTCCTCAATTCTGACTTGTTGCTTTCGTGGTATATACTTGTAACCCAATCTACACAAATGCAAAATGGAGGGTATTTTCACGCGAGAATCTTCGTTAAAAGACATAGTTTACTTTAAAAAATGTAATTTTTAAAAATAGATAAAATTTTGCTCATGAGGAAATTTAATTAATAGAATTCAAGAGGTACTAAAAAAAAGAAGCACCTCACCGATGCTTCTTAAAATAGTTTAATTTCCGTTTTTTATCCAACTTTCGATTCTCTTTGATTTCTTTATCTGACCATCGGCGACATTTGATAATTTTGTTTCTATAAATCCAATAATGAGATCTACATTTGAAGCTCCAATTTCCAATTGAAGGTGACAATGAAATATAATCTCCTTCGAAAATCAATTTCCAATCGGTTGGAGAGAAAGGTGTCACTACTTCATTTTTACAACCGCAGATGCAAAAGTGCACAGCTGTTCCAAACTCTAACGAAATGTAAAGAACACCTTCATCTAAATGATTAGGAATGTACTCTACAAAATTATGCGTAAGCTTTTTCATCTGTCAGCTGATTTACATTTAGACAATACAACGAATGATTTTCATAATTTAAATCTTGATAAAAACCAATAAATTTCTTCCATTTAATAACCGCAAAAGCAGCATTAATTGAATTTAATTCCGCAATTTGAATATTAGAATTATACATATTTTCTTGTGTTTCATCAAATGGCAATCTATCTTTCAATTCAATGTCATAATCATTAAAAAAAGAACTCATCCGCACCACACCAGTTAATTTGTTATCAACCAAATTAACACCCAGTCCAACATCTACAAATGGAATCTTATTTTTAAAAAGATATTCTGCAATAATTTTTCTTGAAGAGTTTCGATCAATTGCGAGAAAAATAAAATCTAAATCATTAAGCACCTTAATGTTATCTTCATACAAGAACGTTTTATTTGGTACAATGTACTTATGCATGTTTGAATACTTTTCAGCATAATAATCAACTTTAGGCAACTCCGCACACAACTCTTTATCTGAAGCAGCACCTGGAGAGCGAAACGCATTATGAGTTGAGAATACATCATTATCAAATAAACGAATTTCTTTTACAGAAGTCTTAGCAACTAAATCTAAAATATATGCACCGGTTCCCCCCAAGCCTATTATCCCCACTTTATGATTTTTGAATTTTTCTTTCATAAAACCAATATTTGCCCTGCTTGAGTTAGTATCTTCATATTGAAAAACAGAATCTACATTTTCCGCAATTATAGGAAAATAAGGTTTTTCAGTTACACCTGGATCTAAAGATTTCGCCGGCGCAGAGATTATTTCGGCATACCTTCTAAACTTTTCATAATAGTTTGTATAGCCATTCGCCGGTTTGTTGGAAAATGACCTGCTAATTATTAAACCATTTCCAAAGTTTTGAGCGGATTCAGAATGACTTATTGAAATCAATAATGAACCATCTTTATTACATGGAGGTTCACCAATAAAATGCATTACATGCGTTTCTGGCATTGCGGTACTATTTCCTTTCAAACTTAAAGTAGAAACTAATGTTCCCATTTTTATCTCGGTTAGACTATTGACATAAGGAATGTGGTGGACAAGTAAATGTCCACTCTTAAATTCCAAATGATAACCTTCGTCAATTAATTGACGAAGGTCGGGACTATGATTTATCAGTTCTTGTGACATTAAATATCATTTTGTCTTTAACTTTAACTGATTCACCGTACGTCAATACACCTTCTGGTTTATTGCCTCGTCCTCTTTTAAATGCCATTGTGTAAGCGGCACTTGGAGAAGTGTCATAAGATCCGAAAGCTAATTCTATTACCTGAACAAAACTGATTTCCTTATCCCTCCAATTAAACTCTCTACCATTAACAAAAATCATATTGTTATGGCTATTTTCTTGACCATTGCTTTGGTCTTTTTCTGGTTTCTTATTAATTTCCACTGGTTCAATTTTTTTTAAATTAATTATTATTTTCTTTTCTCACACCCTTGTGAGGCTTCCCGTTTTGATTTACATCCAAAAACCTTCCTGTTGTAGTGTCTCTCTTCACCCATTGGCTGGTTTTGGGATTAAACACTTGACTTCTTTGGCGGACAGCACCAATTCTGCTGTTATCACCTATTGGCTTGTTTACTGCCATAATTTTAAATTGTATTTATTTGGTGCTCAATTAGAACAGGATGCACACCTTTTCCCGGGCGGGTGTTGTGAATTATGTAAAATGTATTACATTTGTACAACAAAACAGAGAGGTAGCCAGGGTGACAAGCCCTGCTAAAAATTCACGCAATGAAAAAACTCCTCTAAACTCGACCGATAAGCGCCAACTTATCGGTTTTGTTATTTACTATTCTTTGTCTACATTATCTTAAAATAATTTTAAATCTATTGCATATTTATAGTCAATCAAAGCACAACTCTTCTCATTTTCAATCCAACCATTTTCCTCATGACTTAAGTCAACTATTTGTTTTGTGGTTTTATTTTTCAGAAAAGAGCTAACTGCATGTAATGTCTGCAATTCGCTTTCAGTAAAAACATCCTTATTAAATTCTTTTAATGGGAAAAATTTCTCCCCTTCATATCCATAAAAATATTTAGTTTCAATCCTGATATATTTATCTTCTACCATTTTTTCAAAAAGACTACTAAATCTATCTGGTACAGGACCTTTAGGTATTGCTGCATACCGACAACCCGAAATTGAATTACCATATTTTTTAAAATGAGAAAAATCCGCATAAAACAAATCTTTATTTAGTTCCGTTTTAAAAGGGTTTATTTGCTCCGCAAAAAAAACTACCATATTAGCCAGCTTCTCATAGTTCGGAACTGTGAAACCAGAATAACTATCGGGTTTGCTATCACCTAATAAATAATCTTCCAAAAAATCCCAAGAATGATTATGGATAGATTCATTCGCTATGTTCAAAAGTTTGAAAAATTCCTTTTCTTTAAACATGCCATCATTCTCCTCCAGCATTCTCCTAAAAACAATAGGATCTAAGGCCAAAGAAATAGCTTTTGCATTAGATAAACTTGGAATATCACCATTCTCATATAAAGTATATTGATTAGGACCAAAACCAAATAATTCACTCATTTTTAAAGCAGAAATACCATACTTCGCTCTCAAATCTTTAATTTCATCAGGAAATGGAATGTTATTCATTTCTCTGTAAACGTTTTGAATCTGTTTTAAATTCAACTCATCCAATTCTGTAGTTGTAAACATTTCACCTGATTCGTCACATAAATATGCACGGTGAGCGTATTCAACATCTTGTTTTTTAAAACTTACAGTTTGCATCTCACTTACAAGTTTCATTTCTTTTCCCGTAATAGGACTTTTCATAAAATTTCTCACTTAAATGGATAATTCATAGGATACTGTGAGGTATGGAAAGAGATACATATAACGTCCAACGCTGAGATTGTAACTTTAATGTATATTTCCTTTGCATTAATTATTTTACCAAAGACCCACATTGGTTCATCACCAAACTGATCATTTTTAAGTGGACCTTCGGAATAATCTTCCAAAACAATTTTTCTGATATATTCTTCTCTTTGTTTTGGTGTAATCTCCAAATCAACCAGAGTTTGTATGTTTACTCCTCTGCTAATAAAAAGCAAATTACCCGTTGAAAGGACAGCCTGTAGTTCTTGTAAGAACTTCTTAACCTCATCTTTGGTGGTTGACTTCATTTTTCTTGATGCAAATATAATGCTAAAATAAATATAAAGTGGTAAAAATTTAATTTTTAATATAAAATTGCCACTTTAAAGTTGAATATCACTATTTCTAATGAATTTACCCCTTGTCTTCAACGTCAAAAAAACCATAAATTCACAATAACAAAAGTAAGCACGTTGCTTCTAATATCACTAATCCATAGATCAAAACTTTTCCACAATAAAATTTCTGTGATATGTAAATCTTGAACAACCATTTTGTGGAGGAAAATTTCCCTTTCACTATTCGCTCAAAAACCGGAAATGTGAAAAAAAAATTAGCACTATATATCCTCAGTCCATCTAACTTGCTTAAGATTAGTTAGCGGAATGGACTGTGACAATTATTAACAAAAATGTCCAGTTAATTAATCAAAAAACTGGACATTTTCAAATTTGCTGACTACTTACTCTCAAACCCCTCCTTAAATTTCATAAACCGTTCGCCATCTTTCGGATTCTTCTTCATCCATTTGTTCATTAAATCTGTATTGTACTTCAATTGGTCGTAGTCTTTAATTTCGAAAATCGCTTTTCCATCTCTCTTGATTTCATCCAAAATATCTTGCCGAATTTCACTTTTGGCGCGGATGCTTTCGGAGTACCATTTGAAAGCAAAATGTCCAGTCCCGAACAAGATTATCGCTGCCAAAGACAAAATACCGATGCTTCCTGGAAAAATAAATTTGATGTGTTTTTCAATTTTTTCAAAAAAATTGACCGTGGTTTCCGACAAATGCGCAGGAATGCTTTCAGGAATTGAAGTTTTGTAATCCCAAATATAATCGAGTTCCTTTCTAACAAATTGAATCGCTTTCTGCATCATATTGGTTGAACCAATAATCGCATTTTGTGCAGATTGATAAAAATTACGTGCTTCTAAATGAACGGATTCAGTTTGTTTCGTGGATTTTATGTTTTCTTCATTCGTTTCAACCACCTTTCTCAGCAGTTCATAAATATCGTTTTGTGGTTCGTTTGGTGTTGTCTTTTTATTTTCCATTTTATCTAAATTTTCGTTTTTTTCGTTTTAATAATTCGTCGTCCGGAGTGGTGTAAGTTGGTTTCAAAAATTCATCAACCGTTTTTCCAATCTCTTTGGAAATATTGGCTTTAGAAATTTCCGTTTCTTCACTTTCCCTCACTTGTCCGAGTAAGGTTTGTATATGTTCAGCTCTCTCAAGGTTGGAGTTCAAAGTCGTTTTGATATCCGCAATTTTCAGTTTGTTGGTAATTTCTGAAAGTTTATAGCCGGGCTTGTATTGTCGCTCGGTTTGGTGGTTGATGTCCTCGTAACGCACAATTCTCATTCCCGAAATCCCATCCTTCACATTTTGAGAAAGTGTCACTCGATAACCTTTCAGATGCATTTTCATTACTAGGTCATCGAAGTTTTTGGCGTATTTCAATGAGTTTGTCAAAGCATAATACATCATCTGTTTCTTCTCTTTTCCAATCTCAATGTCGGTTTTCAGATTCAGTTCCTGACAAACGTCACGGACTGCCTTACCAAAATTCTCTCCGATTTTGTGTGCGGTAATCGTGTTTTCACCAAAAGTATTCACTCGATTTAGGATGAAATGAATGTGTTTTTGCTTCGTGGAAGAATGAATATCCAAACGAATTTGATTGTTGTCTGTAACTCCAACTTTTCTTAATGACTTTAAGGCTAAATCGGTCAGTTCTTCATTCGTCAGTTTATCAGCAACCGATTTTTCAGGAGAGATATATCCCGTCAATGCCCAATTTTTTACATTTTTGTTTCGGTTGGCGACGACTTTCATTTCTTTGAACTGCATTTCGGGATCCTCGCTCAAAAGATTATTGCTGTAAATCATTTCCGCAGTTCCTTTGTCGTTTCCATTGTATTCCACAGCGATTTTGGAAATTCTTCTTGTGGTGGCACTGTTATTCATCTTCTTGCAAGTTCTCTTCTGTTCTCGTGTTCATTTTATTGTAGAGATATTCGTAAATCAGTTTCGTGACAATTTCAACCTCTCTTAAAATCACTTTGGTATGATCGAGTTGTGAAAACTCCCGATGTCTCAATAAATTCTTGATTCTGATGAAATTATTTCCATAACTGAGTAATGTTTCATCTTCCTTAAATTCATTAATTCTGAGTTCTTTTTCGGTAATCAGGAATCGAAAATATTTTGAAACTGATAGTTTAAATCGTTTTGCTATTTTTTCAATTTCTTCATATTCCTTTTCAGTAATTCTCGTCGAAACGACTCTCGTAAATAGGTTAGAAGTCTTCTTTTTCAAACCTCCTTTTCTGCCAATTTCTTTGAAGTAATTTCTTCGTTTTTCTTGTGCAATTTTCTTTTCCTGTTCCCTTGAAATTTGCTGTACAAATTGTCTTAATTGATCGTTTTCCATTTGATATTTTTTTCTTTTCTGAAGCAAAAATTTCTATTTTTTGCAGTTAATTTTTTTTGAATTTTGTCTGATTTTTTATTGAAATTTTCTTTGAAATTTTTTCTAAATCAACGTTCTGTTTTAATGTTTTCGACGATAGGAGAAAACCAAAATGTTCCAATTTTACGATGAGCGGATACGCTTATTGTAAACATTGGGTACTTTTTGCACTAACTATCTGCCGATTTTACGTGTAGTTATTTTACGCAACTCTTCATTTTCGATACCTGCATCTATTTTACGCAGGTCTGTTTCTTCAATACCTGTATCTATTTTGATCATCCCACCTGTATGTATTTTACGCAGGTTTCCACTGATTAAAAACTCATTTAAGTCTTTGTGATTTTTGAATAATATCCGCTCATCTGAAACATTGGGATTTTGCTTTTTTAGAATCTCGGTTACAGAATCTCCCGTCCTGTCATTGTCCAAAAAGAGTTCAACATTTTGATAATTTTCGAGTTGATTTTTGACCTTTGAAATCATAGTGACGGAATTTAAAATGAGGTAATCCGAAGGTTCTTTTTCGAGTGATTTTTCCAAAATTTTGAACGATAGATAATCTGCAAATCCTTCAAAAATCCTTAAAGTTTGGGATTGATTTTTCACTGAAGTGAGGTCTTTTTTACCAAGACAAAGTTTGATGTATGGATTCCTGATTTCATATCCGTCAGAATCATTTTTGAATCCCAAACCGAAATACTTTTTTCCGTTGAGTTCGTAATGAATTTCTTTGAGTTCGGATTTCAGGGAATTGAGTTTTCGGGATTTTAGATATTCAATCAAACTTGGATGTTCTACTTCCTTGATTTCTAAAATCTCGTAAACTGATTTTGGTTTGAAATTATCAGTTTCAATTATCTGCTTATTCGGAATTGAATAATCAAATCTTTTCAGATATTCCAATGCTTCGGAAACTGAGCATTTCTTAATTCCTTGAACCAAGGAAACATTATCGTATTTCATTCCTGTCCCAAAATCGAAAGCAGTGTTCTTTTCATAATTCACCGAAAGACTTGGCGTTTTTTCTTCTCGGTCAAAGGCAAGATAAAAAGCGGTTCTTCGGTTGTCTTTGCTCGGGAAAAGAGAAAAGCTCTCCAAGATTTCCCTGATGCTGATATTTTCGTTTGCCTGTTTACAATTCATAATTTTGGGTTTTTGTGTTGTGCGTTTTGTGTTTTGTTTTATAAAGTTTTTTGGTGTTTTTACCGACCTTCTTACCTAAGCCTTTTGCAGAAAGTGTTAAGAGTGATTTGGTTGACTTACCTTGACTTACCTTTCTACCTGTATTTTTTATTTCTAAATTCTATTAATAGGTAACTTTAGGTAAGTCTAAACATCTATTCTTACCTCTTATAAAAATGTCTATTCATAATGGTTTCAAGGGATTTTTGGTAAGCAGGTAATTAGGTAGGAGGATTTTTAATTATTTTTTATTCATTTTTTTCGTCCTCAATTTTTCTTTTGATTAAATAGCCATAAACCTGCTTTTTGGAATGCTTTATCCTTTCAAAGTTTAAGGCGGTTAATGCTTTCCCAATTTTCACATTGTTCATTCTCACTCCCAAAGCATTACTCATTGCGAGCATAATCTCCGTTGCGGTGAGAAAGTCGTTTTTGTTTTCCGATTTTTCAAAATGGGAAATGAGGATTTCCTGCTCAAGTGTGATTTGCTTGAATTTCTCGTTTCGTTTTTCATTTTCGACAAGGTCTTCTACAGTGAGTTCGGGATTGTAATTTTTCCTTTCAAAAGCATTGTGATACGCTTGAGCCCAAACTTGGTTGATGTTGATTTTCTTTGAGTATCCAAAATCAATTTCCAATACCTCAAAAATGATCCATCTCACGCTTCCTGTTTCATCGGTCAAGAAATCGGAGCGGTTTGTAGAACCACAGAATGACGAGGTTCTGTACATCAATGACGATTTTCTGTCGTAAGGCAATCTTGCATTTACCGTGTTTTTGGAAATAAATGCCTTCAAAATATTGACGTCCGTTTTGGACATCACCGAAAGTTCATCGATATTGATGATGAAGTTTTTGCAGAGCGCAATGAGTCCGTCTTTATCCACACCAATATCTTCGGTGTAATATTTCTCCAAACTTGGCGGAATCAGGAATCTTAAAAAACTTGTTTTTCCACTGTTTTGCTTGGTATTGTAGAACACGAAGCATTGTTTGTTGATGTATCCTTTTTTCAATGCACACAAGACAGATCTTGTCAACCATTTTTCAAAATGGATTTGGAAAGGTTCTGCATCAGTGGTCTTGACAAAACTTGTCAATCTTTGGATATGGTTTTCACCATCCCATTTTTCAAGGTTTTGAAAATAGTTCTCGAATGGATTGAATATCGAAATCAAATGGCTTCGCATCAATATTTCAAGTTTGTTGAAGGCAATGTTGATTCCCGCCTGTGTAAGTTCGATGTACAGAGAGTTCAAGTTCAGCTCTGTCCAATCACCATTCTCAGTTTTTATCTCGAATTCCAAGGCGATTTCGTTGAAACGGAGTTGGTATTTCTTCCCGATGTACTTGATAATTTTGTCGAAAACCGTGACCGAACCTTTACTGCTTTGATAGAGTTCTTCTTCCGAATTCATAACCAATTACTTTTTCCATTTTTCTAAAATATCCCCCTCAAAATCATCGTAGTCATTACTATCTTCAACATCATCTGATGAGCTGTTGGAAATGAGATACTCTTCCAAATCTTCTTTTCGGAAATAAATTTTCTTTTGCCCTTTCTTTTTGTAAGCTTTCAACTTTCCGTGAAACTTCAATTGATAGAGATAATCGGGGTCAAGATTTAGAAACAATGCTGCTTCTTCTTTAGAATAAATGGTTTTTGCACTAAGAGCTAGAAGCTGTAGTGCTTTCGATGTAAATTCCTTTTGGGAATTTACTAGAACTGAAACTTGGGTTTCAATTAACTGTAATCTTTCTTGGTCATTCATGTTGTTGAATTTTGTTGTGACCAAGATATTCTAGGATGAAAATACCACCTAAAAGCGACTAAAAAAGTTTTTTGTAAAATAAAGTATAATAAATAATTGAACTTGTACGAGCAATTTATTCTTTATGATGTTTTAGAATGGTTTGAAGTGAACACGAAAAAATATCGTGTTTATAAAGCTGATAATCAGTAAAATAATTTTTGAAAAATTTTTGAGTTCGAATGAATTTTGATGAAATTTTCAACAAAAAAGTGACCTAAGAAAGGTATTTTGAGAAATTCTTCGGATCTATGGGGTCTTTTTTCGGCATTCCGTGCTTATCGTTTGCCAAAACAATTTCATTGATGATTTTTATGGCTTCAGATTGAGTAGTTGTTTCTTCCTCATTAATTTCTTTGTTCTTGCACTTTTCAATCAAATCTGTATATTTTGAAAAGAAGTCCAAAATTGGTTGAACGCTCACGCCATTTCTTGCAGTTTTTGTAAAGATTATTTTACCACTTTTTCTTTTTTTAAGCAAAAAATCTGAAAGGATCTCCTCAGAATCTTTACTGATAAAATAATCTTCCATCACATCTGCCAAAATCAAATTGGCGTTATTCCGAATTTCAAAATCGAAATCTGAAGTTTTTAACAGTTGATTGTTTTCGGTCGCCAATTGATGAATTTCTTCACTTACATTTTTTTGTTGCAGGATTTCTTGAGATAAACTTTGCTTTGAAATTTGAATCTCTTTTTTTATTTCTTCAGAATGAAGGAGAATAGCATCATCAGTTCTAACTTGCTTTGCAAAAACAAAACGCTCATCATATTTATTTTCACGAAATTTTCTATAAGCGGCGAATGGCTTGAATGAATGATCCATTTTTCCTTCCAAAAGAACGAAACATAGTATTTGTAATAAAGTGTAAAAAAGAATTGACGTAAAATCGATTTGAGCTTCTTTGATTTTCTCTAAAATTGATAATCCCCAAAATAAAGAAAGTACAGATGAAATGAGAAATAAACATAGTACTATTATAAATCGGTTGGTATTCCAGTCATTATACCAATTTTTCTGTTCAGAAGAGTAGTAGTTGATTACAAATGGACTAAAAGCGAACCAAACCCTTCCTGCGAGATAAAGTGGAAAAAATATTGTGAGCAATAACACAATTAAATATACCGCTATATAGAAGGTGTCCATTTTTTTACTAAAGTATTATAATGCTAATATATGGAGAAATAAAATTCAAATGTTCGTCAAATGTTCGTCAAAATAAAAAAGAAGGGATTTTACATTGCTGCAAAATCCCTTAAAAAGTGGCCCCACTTGGGCTCGAACCAAGGACTTGATGATTATGAGTCATCTACTCTAACCAACTGAGTTATAGGGCCTTATGAATTTTTATATCTAAAAAATTCTAAAAATTTGTTTCCACTTTTTTCAACCTCGTTTTTCCCTTCAAAATGGCTTCGGGCTACTGATTATGAGTCAGGTGCTCTAACCAACTGAGCTATAGGACCTCAAAATTTGGTTAAATTTTGTGATTGCAAAAATAGTAAAATTTCTTTATCTGCAAAACTTTTTAAGGTTTTTCTTGACATAGTTCTACCAAAACTCCATTTGTAGATTTAGGATGTAGAAAGACAACTAATTTGTTATCAGCGCCTTCTTTAGGTTCTTCGGAGATAAAAATAAATCCTTCTTTTTTTAATCTTTCTACTTCTTCTAGGATATTTACTACTCCAAATGCCAAATGATGGATGCCTTCTCCTTTCTTATCTATAAATTTTGAAATTGCACTTTCTTCTTTACTGGCTTCCAAGAGTTCAATTTTGCTTTCGCCAACTTCATAGAATGAAGTGATAACCCCTTCTCTTTCTACAGATTCTTTTTTATAGTGTTCTTTTCCCAATAGCTTAGCGAATAGTTCGTCTGAAACGCCTAAAGATTTTACCGCAATACCAATATGTTCTAGTTTCATATATCAATAATAGTTTATTTGGTTATTAAGCCAAATTTTCAAGTTAGCAATTCAAACAAAAATACTAAATTTGCATGAATTATGGAAAGTAACAGACAAAGAAAAGTATCACAGATTATTCAGGAAGATTTCGCAGAACTTTTCCGCAAACAGGCATCAGAAAGTAAACAAAGTATTCTTGTTTCTGTTTCGGATGTTAAAGTAACGCCCGATCTTGGTATTGCTAAAATCTATCTTAGTATTTTTCCTCAGGAATTTCGACAAGCTGTAATGAAAGAAATCGAAGAGAATAAAGCACAATACAGAAACTTTATCGGAAAGAAAATGGCGAAGCAAGTGCGTATTATTCCTCAATTAAACTTCTATCTAGATACAACACTGGATGATGTGGAAAAAATCGAAAGAGAACTGAGAGGAGAAGGCGATAATCCTGTTTTATAATCATTTTGAAAAACATTGCGTTTTATATAGCATCCCGTTACCTCTTGTCTAAAAAGGGGAGTACGGCTGTAACTTTTATTACATGGCTTGCAGCTGTGGCAATGAGTGTTGCGGTGGCTGCAATGTTTGTTATTATTTCGGTGTTTTCCGGACTGGAAGATTTCAATAAAACTCTTATATCTAACCTCCATGCAGATCTTACTGTAAAAAGCACTTCTGGTAAAACCATTAAAAATTTCCAGAGAATAAATGAAATTTTAAAAAAGGATAAAGAAATTTCAGATTTTTCACGCGTAATTGAGGAGAAAGTTTACGTAAACTTTAATGGAAAAGGAGATATTGCTTTTTTGCGCGGGGTAGATTCTTCTTATACAAAAGTAAATCCAGTTAATAAAACTATTTTTTTTGGTAATTATCCGTCTTTTGAGTATAAAAACGAGGTAATTATGGAGCATTCTCTAAAGATAAGATTGGGAATACCTGTGGATTCGGACAGAGATTTTGCTACTATTTTTATGCCTAAATCGGGAACGGGAATTATTAATAAAGAAGAAGATATTTATAATAAAAGAGATATTATCGTTACAGGGATTTTTCCGGGTAATGAACAATTGAATAATTATGTAATAGCACCGATTGAATTAGCCGAGGAACTTCTTAACCTTCCCAAAAATTCTGCCTACCAAATTGTAATAAAACTTAAAAATCCAGAAAATGCAGATTCTGAAAAGGAAAAACTGCAAAAAGAAATTGGTGGTAATATTGAAATAAAAACAAAAGAAGAAGAAAATGCAGCTTTCTGGAAAATGATTAATACCGAAAAGCTGTTTATATATCTTATTTTTGCTTTGGTTATTTTCATAACAACGTTTAATCTTGCCGGAGCAATTATTATTCTTCAGCTTGATAAAAAACAGCAGGCAAAATCGTTAATTTCTCTAGGATTCCCCTTAAAGCATCTTAGGATGACTTATTTCTATACAGGAATTCTTATTGTTGTTTTGGGGATTTTGTCCGGTTTGTTGTTAGGAACAGCGTTGTGTTATTTTCAGCTATACACAGAATTGTTCAAAGCGGTTGAAGATCTTCCTTTCCCGGTGAAGATTGTTGGTGAAAATTACCTTATTGTTTCTGCTATTGCGGCGTTGTTTGGTGTTTTAATTTCTTGGTTTTTCTCCAAAATAAGTAAAAATTATATTACTAAAAATTAATACATTATAGATTAAGAATATTTGTAAATTTGCCGTCCAATTCAAAAAAATGAAGCAAATTTTTTATTCTTTAATCGCGGTGTTTTCTGTGAGTGTTTCTGCCCAAATTCCTACAGGGTATTACAATAATGCAACGGGTACAGGAGCTACGCTTAAGACCAACCTTAAAAATATTATTACTGCAGGGCATTCAACCAATATATCTTACGGTGATTTATGGACGGCCTATCAAACGACCGATAGAGACAAATACTACGAGGGAGACAACTCAATTTTAGATATTTATTCTGAAAGTTCAACAAATCCTGATTCTTACAATTATAGAATTACCACAGACCAGTGCGGAGGCAACGGTTATAGCGCAGAAGGAGACTGTTACAATAGAGAGCATATTGTACCTCAAAGTTTGTTCAGTGAGAATCTGCCTATGAAATCTGACGTACATTTCATACGTGCCACAGATGGTAAAGTAAATGCAGAACGAGGAAATTTTCCTTTCGGACTTGTAGGAACTCCAAATTACCAGTCTCTAAATGGTTCTAAAAGGGGGAATTCCATTTCTGCAGGTTACTCGCAAACTGTATTTGAACCTATCGATGAATTTAAAGGAGATGTCGCAAGGATGATTTTTTATTTTGTTACCAGATACGAAAATCAGCTAAGTTCATTCGCTTCAGGAGATATGCTGGGTAATAGTGCATATCCAGGACTGCAAACTTGGGAACTCAATCAGTTATTAGCTTGGCATAATCAGGATCCTGTTTCTCTTACCGAAATTGAAAGAAATAATAAAACATATGCTTTTCAGGGCAATAGAAATCCTTACATTGACAATCCTAATTTTGCAAATCTTGTGTGGAATACTGCTGTAACTGAAACTCAGGCTCCTACCTCACCAACCAATCTTACAGTAAATAACATAACTTCTAATTCGGTTGTTTTAAACTGGACAGCTTCTACAGATAATGTTGGAGTATCAGGTTATATAGTGTATGTAAATGGAGTGCTTTATCCAACTTCGGCAACCAATTCTTCTACTATTGTCAACTTAAATCCATCTACAGTTTACAGTTTTGCCGTAATTGCACAAGATGCTGCAGGAAATTTATCTGCACAAAGCAATACTGCAACTATTACTACTTTGGTGGGATCTTGTGGTTCTGAATATTTTGATAATATTCCTGCTGCTTCATCCACTTACAGTACAAGATCTTGGACGGGTAGTAGTGCTTCTTGGACGGCAACCAATGCAAGAACGGATCAGATGATTACTAATAAGGCAATAACTTTCAAAAATGGAAATCTTACAAGTTCTTCAATTTCAGGAGGAATTCAGGGTTTAACAGTTACTGCTCAACAAAAATATTCTGGAAATCCCGGAAGTCTTGCTGTGGAAATAAACGGAGTAAATGTAGGAAGTATTCCTTATGGTAAAAATCCGATTACCACTACTTTGAACAATCTTAATGTTTCAGGGAATTTCACTATAAAATTAATCAACTCTGTTACTTCTAATGCTGTTGCTGTAGATAATATATACTGGACTTGCAGTACATTGTCTACGTCTGAAGCTACTCGCAAAGATGTTTTCGTAGTTTATCCGAACCCTGTGAGAAACCATGAGATTTTTGTAAAAGGTGAGAATGTAAATAAAATTACAAAAGCTGAGATTTACGATCTTTCAGGGAAATTGGTGATGAGTGTTGCCAATCCTTTTAAAGATTCCAGCAAAATCAGCTTAAACGGACTTGTTAAAGGAAGTTATATTTTAAAAACGGATACTTTTTCAACAAAATTTATAGTGGAATAAGTTTAAAAATCATCCATTTTAATTTCATTAAAAGATCAATTGTTATGGGTCTTTTTTTTATTTTTGATACATGGAATCTAAACATAAACTAGGGCTGATCGGGAAGAATATTTCCTATTCTTTTTCTAAAAACTATTTTGAGCAAAAATTTAAAAAAAAGAACCTTACAGAATATTCTTACGATATTTTTGATATACAGGAAATTGAAGAAATTGAAAGAATTTTCTCCGATACAAATATTTTTGGGCTGAATGTAACGATTCCGTATAAAGAAAAAGTTATTCAATATCTTGATGAACTGAGCGATGAGGCAGAAAAAATAGGAGCTGTAAACTGTATTGGTATAGTAGATGGAAAAAGAAAAGGTTATAATACAGATGCTTTCGGATTCGAAAAAACTTTGGCTGCCCATCAGAAATCTCACCATCAATCTGCTCTTATTTTAGGAGATGGCGGAGCTGCTAAAGCGGTTAAGTATGTTTTAAATAAACGCCAGATTCCTTTTAAAACAATCTCAAGAAAATCTGAATTGAATTTTGATAATGTTGATGCCCATATTGTTTCTGAACATACATTAATTATTCATTGCACACCTGTAGGAACTTTCCCGAATGTGGAAGATTGTGTTCGTTTTCCTTTCGAAGCACTTACGAAACAGCATTTGGTAATAGATTTAATTTACAACCCAGAGTGTACGCAATTTCTTATAAAAGCTGCAGAAAACGGAGCAAAAACAGTTAATGGATTGTATATGCTCGAGCAACAGGCAGAAAAAGCTTGGGAAATTTGGTCGTTTCAAAAAAAATAACATAAATTAGTAACTTAATTGGTGGCTTGCTATCATGGGTAAGTAATTTAAAGCCATTATCATAAAAGATTTGCTATGACAACAGAAAATAATCTTTCTGAAAACGAAGAAAACAGACCTTCTGTAGAAATTCAGGAAAACGAAGCGAAAATCGAGAAAACTGAAGAAAACAATCATGAAGAACAACAGTCTGATGAAGATCAGCACGTTGTTGCCGAAGAATTGTCTCTTGCAGACACATTAAAGGAAATGGAGAAAATCATCAATTCCAGCGATGCAGGAGAGAGGTTTAGGGAGTTCAATGCGTTGAAGGATAAAGCAAATCATTATATTCACGATGAGGTGGAAGATAAAAAACATGAATATGTAGATGAAGGAAATGCACCGGAAAATTTCAGTTTTGAACATCCTTCTCAGTCCAAACTTTCCGCGCTAATCAATATTTTTAAGGAAAAGAACGATCATTTCCAGAAAAATCAAGAAGAAGAGCAGAAAAAAAATCTTGATCAGCGACAGGGGATTATCGAACGTCTAAAGAATCTTTATACCAATTCTGAACCGGGAACCAATCTTTTTAAATCTATAAGAGAAATTAAAGAAGAATGGTCTAATGCAGGTCAGGTTGCAAAATCCGAATTTAAAATACTCAATAACAATTATTTCCACCATCTGAACCAGTTCTATCAGATGTTGGATATGAATAAAGAATTTTTGGAACAGGAGTACAGCCATAATTTAGAAAAAAGACAGCATATTATTGCTCGTGCTAAAGAGCTTGAAAATGAACCTGCTGTGCAAAAAGCACTCAACGAACTGCAATATTTGCATAAACTTTGGAAAGAAGAGGCAGAACCGGTTGCAGAAGAATTTCGTGAAAAAACCTGGGATGAATTTAAAGAGATTTCCAACAAAATTCATGAAAGAAAAACTGAGCTTTCAGCAACAATTGAAGCAGAACAGAATGCTAATCTTGAGAAGAAAAATGAAATTATAGCCAATATAAAAAAGCTTGCAGAGAATCTGGAAAATGCCAATCATAATTATTGGCAAAATGCCATTAAGCAGGTTGAAGCTCTCCGTACAGATTTTCTGAAAACAGGAAGTGTACCAAGAAAGCTTTCTAATGTGAATTGGAATGATTTTAAAACGACATTGAGGAATTTTAACACTGTTAAAAATAACTACTATAAATCTCTTAAAGGTTCTCAGCAACAGAATCTTGAAGAAAAACTGAAACTCATCCAAACTGCTAAAGACAATATGTTGTCTGAAGATTGGGATATTGCTGTGAGTTTGTTTAAAAAACTTCAGGAAGACTGGAAGAAAATTGGTCACGTACCCAAAAGTATGACCAATAAAATTTGGGATGAATTCCGTGAAGCGTGTAATACATTTTTTAATAATTACAGAGAAAAAAGCAGTGCTTCTACCGATAACTGGAAGGAAAACTACAAGCTTAAAAAAGATATTCTTGAAGAACTTAAAGCAATCTCGGACGAGGAAGGCAGTGTAGAGAAAATTGAAGCACTTAAAACTTCTTGGAACAATATAGGGAAAGTTCCGAGAGATAAAATGGCAATAAATTCTGAATTTAACCGTACGCTAAGAGAAAAACTGAAGCTTAATAAAATTAATGAGCTGGAACTGAAAGAAGAAGGTCTTTCTGAAAATCAGCTAACGGATAAAGCTAGAAAAATTAAAAATCAAATCGCTGATTTGGAATCTGAAATCGTTAAACTTGAAAATAATTTAGCGTTTTTCAATAAACCAACGAGAGATAACCCGCTTTTGAGAGATACTTTTAACACCATTGATGATAAAAAAGCTCATCTTGAAACTTTAAAACAAAATCTTCACAGCATTATTTCTGGTGAATAAAAAAAATAAACTTTAATAATGTAAAGCGAAGCAAAGAAATTTGTATTCGCTTTTTTGGTCTTATGCAGCACGAATTTTTTATCAGACGGTGTATTGAATTGGCACAGAAAGCTACCGGAAATACATATCCAAACCCTTTGGTGGGAAGCGTTATTGTACACAACGGAAAAATAATAGGAGAGGGATATCATCAAAAAGCAGGAGAAAATCACGCAGAAATTAATGCTATTAATTCTGTAAAAGACAAAAGTCTTATTCCGGAATCTATCATTTATGTATCATTAGAGCCATGTGCTCATTTTGGGAAAACTCCACCTTGTGCTCTCAAAATTGTTGAGTTGGGTTTTAAAAAAGTGGTTATTGGAGCATTAGATTCCCACGATAAAGTAAACGGGAAAGGAAAAAAAATAATTGAAGATGCAGGAATTGAAGTAATTTCGGGAGTTTTGGAACAACAATGCATCAATTTAAACAAAAGATTTTTTACTTTTCACGAAAAAAAACGTCCTTTTATCATTTTAAAATGGGCGGAGTCGGGCGATCATTTTATGGATAAAGATTTTAAGCCCACTCCGATCAGTAATTCTCTTACCAAACAGTTTGTGCATCAGCTTAGAAATAACGAGCATGCTATTCTTATCGGAACCATGACGGCAATGAGGGATAATCCAAGTCTTACTACAAGAGAAATCGTTGGAAGAAATCCTGTTAGAATTCTTATTGATATGGATTTGAAAGTTCCTGAAAACTATCATATTTTTAATGAAGAAGCAGAAACTTTAGTGTTTAATTCTGTAAAAGAATCACACGAAAAACACGTAACATTTATTAAAATAAGCAGAGAAAATTTTATTCAAAATCTTTTGAATAAACTTCATGAAATGCAGATTCAATCGGTAATTGTTGAGGGTGGAAGCATTGTTTTGCAACAATTTATAGATGCCGGTTTGTGGGACGAGACTTTGGTTATCAGAAATAATAATCTCACTTTAGAAAATGGAACTCCGGCTCCGAAATTTTTATTTACTCCTTCTTTTGTGCAGGATTTCAGAGATAATGTTATTGAGTTTTATAAAAATTCTAATTAGAAGCGTGAATGTTGTACGAATATCAAACCATCGAAAAACCTGTTGAAAATATTCTGCTGAAAGAAAAAGGCAGCAAGTTTATAGGATTTGCGTTCCCGGTTCAGGATGAAACCGAACTTAAAGAAACCTTAGAAAAAGTGAGAACAGAGCATCCTAAGGCAACGCATCACTGTTATGCATTCCGTTTGGGTTTGAAAGGCGAGTTGTACCGTGCCAATGATGATGGAGAACCTTCCGGAAGCGCCGGTTTGCCAATTTACAATCAGCTTCTTGCTAACGAACTTACCAATATTCTTCTTGTTGTGGTGAGGTATTATGGAGGCACAAAACTGGGAGTTTCTGGTTTGGTAAAAGCATATAAAGAATCAGCAAAAGTTACTTTGGAAGAAGCTGAAATAATTACAAAAGAACTCGAAACAAAGATTGAAATTACATTCAACTTCAATCAGCAAAACATTATTTTTACCTTACTCTCAAAGTTTGATGCTAAAGTGTTGAACTTCGATGCAGAACAGAACGCCGTTATTTTAGCAAGAATAAAAACCAAATATACAGACGATATTATAGATTCTATACACAATATTCAGCACACCAATTGTATCATTATTAACTGAAATAATTTATAAAATAACATCTCAGACATTTTGTCCGAGATGTTATTTTTTATTTTAAAATCTGTCTTAATTTAATCTCTTCTTCCACCCATTAATAGAGAGGCAAAGTAAAGTAACTGAGCTAATGATCCTATCGCAGCAACTACATAAGTTCTTGCTGCCCATTTTAAGCTGTCTTGTACTCCAACAAATTCTTCAGAAGTAACTGTTCCGGTATCTTTTAGCCATTTCATTGCTCTTTCACTCGCATCATATTCTACAGGAAGTGTTATAAAAGCAAATAGGGTTGTTGCAGCGAACATAATTACTCCAATTGTTAATAATAATTTGCTTCCACTTGCAATCATTACCGCAATTCCTGCAAAAATAACGAACTGCATTAAGTTGGAACTGATATTTACAACAGGAACAAGTTTAGATCTCAATTGTAACATAGAATAACCCACTGCATGTTGCACTGCGTGACCGCATTCATGTGCTGCAACTGCCGCCGCTGCTGCATTTCTCTGCATATAAACTGCCTCAGAAAGATTTACTGTTTTATCTTCAGGATTGTAATGATCGGTTAATTGTCCGGGAACAGAAATTACCTGAACATCATTTATATTGTTGTCTCTGAGCATTTTTTCTGCCACTTCCTTTCCAGACATTCCGTTTCTCAGGTGGACTTTGGAGTAGTATTCAAACTTGGATTTTAATCTTGAGGAAACCAGCCAGCTAGCCAGCATAATAATTCCTATAATAAGATAATAACCATTCATTTTTTATAAGTTTAAAATTTAATAATCACTGAATTCATATAAAAATTGTGCCAAAACATTGGGTATTATTAATTATATTTGTCATTCACTTTACCCGAAAATCATGTCAGAAATTTCAATTTTTGAAGTAAAAACTCAAGATGATCTCAATCATTTTGTGAAATTCCCTATGGATTTGTACAAAAATAATCCTTTTTTTGTGCCTTCATTCGTTAATGATGAAAAAAATATTTGGAATTCTGATGAGAATCCTGCACTTAGTTATTCTGAAGCTAAAAAATTTTTAGCCAAAAAAAATGGTCAGATTGTGGGGCGAATCGCTGTAATCATCAATCATAAGGAAGAAAAAGAGCTTGGAATAAGAAAAGTGCGTTTTGGCTGGATAGATTTCATTGATGATCTGGAAGTGTCTAAAGCCCTTATTAATGCTGCTGTTGATTTTGCAAAGGAAAATCAAATCAATATGATTGAAGGTCCGATGGGATTTACAAATCTTGATAAAGCCGGAATGCTCACATTGGGCTTCGATAAACTGGCGACAATGATTGGTATTTACAACCATAAATATTATCCCGAACACCTTGAAAAACTAGGTTTGGTTAAAGAAAAAGAATGGGTAGAATTTGAACTGAAATTTCCGGAAATTCTTCCTGAGAAAGTACATAAATTTAATGATCTTATTTCGCAGAAATACAAACTGAAAGTTCTCCATTTTAAAAATAAAGAGGAAATATTAGAGTATGTAGATCCTATGTTTGATTTGCTCGATGAAACCTATAAACATCTTTCTACCTATACGCCAATTTCCGATGAACAAAGGAAAACCTATAAAGAGAAATACTTTAAACTTATCGATAAAGATTTTATTGTCTGCGTTGCCGATGAGAATAATCAACTGGTATCTTTTGCGATCACAATGCCTTCCTATTCCAGAGCTTTACAGAAGTCTAAAGGAAAACTTTTACCGTTCGGATGGTGGTATTTTCTTCAGGCAGGCAGAAAAAACGACAGAGCTAATTTTTATTTGATAGGGATTCATCCCGATTACCAAAGACGCGGGGTAACTTCTATTATTTTTAAAGAAATATGGAAGATTTTCCGCAAAAAAGGTGTTAAATATCTGGAAACTAATCCCGAACTTGAAGACAATAAAAGTATTCAGCTTTTATGGCAAGATTACAATCCGGTGAATCACAAAAGAAGAAGAACTTATTCCTTAAAATTTTAATATGAAAATACATCTTTTCATCTTTGCTGTGCTTATTGCGGGTTTTGTATCGTACAATTTATTTCTTAAAGTAGATGATGATAAAACGAATACTGTAATCAATATCGTTTATGCGAGTATTCTTTTTGGTTACATTTCTTTTATGGCATTTACCCTGTTAAAAAAAATGAAGAAATAAATTATTTTTATTCATTCTAAATTATCGCTTTTTCCTAATTTAATCAGACTTTTAAGTTGATTAATTTCACCCTTTATTGTTTATTACCTAAATTTGCAACTTGAGATAATAATGTAAAAATGAATTTACCTGAAAGTTATATTCCGATACTTATCCAAGCTGGTGTTGCAGTGGGCTTTGTAGTCATTTCTCTATTAGGTGCACATTTCTTGGGACCCAAACAAAAGAAAGGAAATTCTGTAAAGAACCAAAGTTGGGAGTGTGGTGTGCCTGTTGAGGGAAATGCCAGAACTCCTTTTTCTATTAAATATTTCTTAACAGCAGTATTATTTGTGCTTTTCGATATCGAGATTGTATTCTTCTATCCTTACGCTGTTAACTTTAGAGAATTTGGTCTTGAAGGTTTTTTTGCAGTGCTTACCTTCGTAGCGATATTCTTTCTAGCGTTTTTCTACGTTTGGAAACGCGGAGCATTAGATTGGGATAAATAAATTCGGATTATTTTAAAGAATGCGAAATCGCAAAACCGATGATTTGTTTTCACTAAGAAGCGGTTAAACAATTTAAGAATTAAAAAAAATGTCAGATCAAAAACCAATTATACGAACAGATGCGCCGGCTCCTGAAGGATTTGAAGGAGAAGGTTTTTTTGCAACGAAACTGAGCAGCGTAATCGGGATGGCGAGAAAATTTTCTCTATGGCCGCTTCCGTTTGCTACCTCATGTTGTGGTATCGAGTTTATGGCGACTTTAAATCCTACTTATGATGCCTCAAGATTTGGGATGGAAAGAAACTCTTTCTCACCAAGACAGGCAGATATGCTGATGGTTTGCGGAACTATTTCTAAAAAACTGGGACCTGTTTTAAAGGAAGTTTACACTCAGATGGCAGAACCGAAATGGGTGGTAGCTGTTGGAGCATGTGCTTCCAGCGGTGGTATTTTTGATACATATTCTGTTTTACAGGGTATTGATAAAATTATTCCGGTAGACGTTTATGTTCCCGGATGCCCGCCAAGACCGGAGCAGATTATTGAAGGTGTTATGCAGGTTCAGGCTTTGGCAGAAAGCGAAAGCATCAGAAGAAGAGATACACCGGAATATCAAGCCCTTTTGGATTCTTATAATATTAGCAATTAAAATTCAGTACACGAATTTTTAATTTTGAATTGAATTATGACCAACGAATATGTATTAGAAGCCATTACGAGAGAATTTCCTGAATCGGTGCTGTCGCATTCAGAACCTTACGGAATGCTTACGATGGAGATAAAAAAAGAAGATATTAAAAAAGTTATTCATTATCTTAGAGATTCTTCTTTAGAATTTAATTTTCTTACAGACATTTGTGGAATCCATTATCCTGAGATTAAGAAAAAAGAAATTGGAGTAGTATATCATCTGCATAATATGATGACGAATGTTAGAATACGTCTGAAAGCATTTATGACAAGAGAAAATATGGAGGTAGATTCTATGACAGAACTCTTTGCAGGAGCCAACTGGATGGAACGAGAAACGTATGATTTCTTCGGAATTAAATTCAAAGGTCACCCGGATTTGAGACCTATCCTGAATATGGAAGATCTTGGCTATCATCCTATGCTGAAAGAATACCGTTTGGAAGATGGTACAAGAACCGATAAGAATGACTCCATGTTCGGAAGATAAAAAATATAATGATTAATGATGATGGATTAATATCGATTATCACCTATCAATTATCAATTATATATTATGAAAGACAACTCTTTATCTAACATACTTAACCAATACGACAGTAAAGAACAGATTGATGGGCAACTTTATACCCTGAATCTGGGACCTACTCACCCTGCAACTCACGGAATCTTTCAGAATGTTCTTACCATGGACGGAGAAAGAATCTTGCATTCTGAGCAAACTGTCGGGTATATCCACAGAGCATTTGAAAAAATTTCCGAAAGAAGAAATTTCTCTCAAATTACTACACTTACAGACCGTATGAACTATTGTTCTGCACCTATCAATAATCTTGGTTGGCATATGACAGTAGAAAAGCTGATCGGCGTTGAAGTTCCTAAACGTGTAGATTATATGCGTGTTATTTTGATGGAATTGGCAAGAATCGGAGACCATTTAATCTGTAACGGTGTTACAGGGATGGATTCTGGTGCGATTACAGGTCTTACCTATATGTTCATCGAAAGAGAGCGTATCTATGATATGTATGAGCAAATATGTGGAGCAAGAATGACAACCAATATGGGAAGAATCGGAGGTTTTGAAAGAGATTTCACTCCGAAGTTTCATGAATTGCTCAAAGATTTCTTAAAAACCTTTCCGCCAAGATTTCAGGAGTTTTGTAATCTTTTGGAAAGAAACAGAATATTTATGGACAGAACCATCGGTACCGGAGCAATTTCGGCAGAAAGAGCTTTAAGCTATGGTTTTACAGGTCCTAATTTACGTGCAGCAGGTGTAGATTATGATGTAAGAGTTGCACAGCCTTATTCTTCTTATCAGGATTTCGATTTTATCATTCCGGTAGGAACTGCGGGCGATACTTATGATCGTTTCATGGTTCGTCAGCAGGAGATTTGGGAATCTATTAAAATCATTAAGCAAGCTTACGAAAATCTTCCTGAAGGACCTTTCCATGCGGATGTTCCGGATTTTTATCTCCCGGAAAAAGCAGACGTTTATCAAAAAATGGAAGCTTTGATTTATCACTTCAAAATTGTAATGGGAGAAACAGATGTGCCAAAAGGAGAAGTTTACCATGCAGTAGAAGGCGGAAACGGAGAACTAGGTTTCTATTTGGTAAGTGACGGTGGAAGAAGCCCATACAGACTGCACTTCAGAAGACCTTGCTTTATCTACTATCAAGCTTATCCGGAGATGATTACAGGTTCTGTAATATCGGATGCTATCGTAACGATGTGTAGTATGAATATTATTGCGGGCGAATTAGACGCATAAAAATGTAAAATGTATCATTGTAAAAGGTATTAACGATTTGCAATGAAACAAAATAAAAAGTCATTAGTACATTGTACTTTGTACAATAATACATTAAGAAAATGAGCGAAACAATTGCTTTTAAACCTGAAAGTTTAGCACAGGTACATAAAATTATTGCGAGATATCCTGAAGGAAGACAAAAATCTGCCCTTATTCCTGTTTTGCATTTGGCACAGAAAGAATTTGGGGGTTGGTTAGATGTTCCTGTAATGGATTATGTTGCAGGATTATTAAGCATTAAACCAATTGAAGTATATGAAGTAGCCACTTTTTATACCATGTTCAATATGAAACCTGTAGGTAAATATGTATTGGAAGTTTGCAGAACAGGACCTTGTATGGTTTCCGGTAGTGAAAAAATCCTTGACCATATCAGAACAAAACTGAACATTAAAGACGGACAAACTACAGAAGATGGGATGTTTACCTTAAAACCTGCAGAATGTCTCGGTGCTTGTGGCTATGCTCCGATGATGCAGTTGGGGAAATTTTTCCACGAAAATTTAACGATAGAAAAAGTAGACGAAATCCTTGATCTTTGCAGAGAAGGACAGGTTGACTTAGGCTAAATAAATTTTAAACTAATAAAAAAGCGAATAGTTATAGCCGAAAGCTATATCCAGTCGCTAAAAGCATATAACAATGAGTAAAAAACTTTTACTTAAAGACGAACATATAGAAGGAATTCGCTATTTTAAAACCTACCGTAAACAAGGAGGGTATAAGTCAGCGGAAAAAGCCCTGAAAATGACTCCCGATGAAATTCTTGAAGAAGTAAAAACTTCAGGACTTCGTGGTCGTGGCGGAGCTGGTTTCCCTACGGGAATGAAATGGAGTTTCCTTGCAAAACCGGAAGGCGTTCCAAGACACTTGGTAGTAAACGCCGACGAATCTGAACCGGGAACTTTCAAAGACAGATATTTGATGGAATTTCTTCCTCATCTTTTGATTGAAGGGATGCTTATTTCATCTTACACTTTAGGATCAAACACTTCATATATCTACATCCGTGGAGAATATTCCTGGATTCCTGATATTTTGGAAGAAGCCATTGATGAAGCTAAAGCAGCAGGATTTTTAGGTAAAAATATTTTAGGAACAGGTTTCGATCTTGAAATTTATGTTCAGAGAGGAGCCGGAGCTTATATTTGTGGTGAAGAAACCGCTTTGCTGGAATCTCTTGAAGGTAAAAGAGGCAATCCTAGATTAAAACCACCATTCCCGGCTGTAAAAGGACTTTGGGAAAGACCAACGGTGGTAAATAATGTAGAATCTATTGCAGCTGTTGTCCCAATTATTGAAATAGGCGGTGCAGAATATGCCAAAATTGGTGTAGGAAGGTCTACGGGTACAAAATTGATTTCTGCATGTGGAAACATCAATAAACCTGGCGTTTATGAGATTGATATGACCATTACCGTTGAAGAATTTATTTATTCAGACGAATATTGTGGAGGTATAAAAGATGGGAAAAAGCTGAAAGCCTGCATCCCGGGAGGAAGTTCTGTTCCGATTGTTCCTGCCAATTTGTTATTGAAAACCGTAAACGGAGAACCGAGATATATGAACTATGAATCTTTGGCAGACGGTGGCTTTGCTACCGGAACCATGATGGGTTCCGGTGGGTTTATCGTTTTGGATGAAGATCAGTCGGTTGTAGAACATACGATGACTTTAGCTAGATTTTATAACCACGAAAGCTGCGGACAATGTACTCCTTGTCGTGAGGGAACAGGTTGGATGTATAAAATTTTAAAGAAGATTTGGAAAGGCGAAGGAAAAATGGAAGACATAGATTTGCTTTGGGATATCCAGAGAAAAATTGAAGGAAACACCATTTGTCCTTTAGGTGATGCGGCAGCTTGGCCTGTTGCAGCCGCCATCAGACACTTCAGAGACGAATTTGAGTGGTATGTGAAAAATCCTGAGCTTAGCCAGACACAAAATTACGGATTAGCACATTATGCAGATCCAATTCCGGCAGTTGAAAAAAATGCTTAAGATGAAAAATTTATTGGTTGTCGGATTAATGATGTCGGGTTTAGTTTTTGGTCAAACCAAAGAAAGAGATACATTACGAGAAAGATCATTGGACGATGTGTATACTGCTCCTTATGCGAAAAAGGAAAAGCCTTTGCCCTTAAGCAAAAAAGGTCAGGTATTCGTTTTCTTTGGGTGGAATAGAGGAGCATTCAGTAATTCTGATATTCATTTTACAGGGAACGGTTATGATTTTCAGCTGAATAATGTACAGGCGACAGATAAACCAACAAAATTTGGAATCGTTTATTTCGATCCGGGTTGGTTTACAGTAACACAATATAATTTCAGACTGGGATATTTTATTAAAGATAATTTAGCTTTGGTTCTTGGGATAGATCATATGAAATATGTAATGAAGCAAAACCAGACGGTTGATTTTTCAGGAACTATTTCTGATCCCAAATATGCAGCAATGGTACAAAACGGGCAGGTAGCTTTATCTGATACACAGTTTCTTACTTTCGAGCATACAGATGGGTTGAATTATGAAAATTTAGGGTTAGAAAAATATCATAACCTTATTCATAAAAAAAATATAGATCTGGTATGGTCTTACGGAGCCGGAATTGGCGTAATGTTCCCGAAAAGTAATATTAAACTCTTCGGAAATGAAAGAAGCGACCGTTTTCACGTAGCAGGAATGGGAACCGATATAAGATCCAGCTTAAATTTGGTATTCTGGAAAAACTGGATGTTGAGAGCAGAAGCAAAAGCCGGATATATTAATATGTGGGATATAAAAACCACATTGAACAACAAACCGGATAAAGCCCGTCAGGATTTTGTTTTCGGGCAGGTTGTGGCAGGAATAGGATATACATTTAATACGAAAAAGTATAATTAAACAGAGCTTAATGGCTAAGGCATAAGCGAAAAGCATAGAATATGAGCGAAGAGGTTAAAAAATTCAAAATAACGATAGACGGACAAACTACCGAAGTTTTGCCTGGAACTTCTATTTTGGAAGCTGCAAGACAAATCGGAGGGAAATCTGTTCCTCCGGCAATGTGTTATTACAGTAAGCTGGAAACCAGTGGCGGAAGATGCAGAACTTGTCTTGTAGAAGTTTCTAAAGGGTCTGAAGCAGATCCTCGTCCTATGCCAAAACTGGTAGCAAGTTGCAGAACCAATGTGATGGACGGGATGGAAGTAAAAAACCTTTCTTCCGAAAAAGCTCAGGAAGGAAGAAAAGCCGTTACCGAATTTCTTTTGGTAAATCACCCGTTAGATTGCCCGATTTGTGACCAGGCCGGAGAATGTCATCTTCAGGATTTGGGGTATGAACACGGTGTAGAAAATACAAGAACTGAATTTGAAAGAAATACGTATGATGCAGACGATTTAGGTCCGCACATCAAACTTAATATGAACCGTTGTATCTTGTGTGCAAGATGCGTTTTAGCAGCAAATCAACTTACCGGAGAAAGAGAACACGGAATTCTTTTCAGAGGAGATCACGCTGAAATTTCTACTTACTTAAATAAAGCTTTGGATAATGATTTCATCGGAAACGTTATAGATGTTTGTCCGGTAGGAGCATTAACAGACAGAACAGCACGTTTTGCGAGCAGAGTTTGGTTTACAAAACCTTTAAATGCTACCTGCAAATGCGATAAATGTTCAGGAAAAGCAGTGGTTTGGATGAAAGGTGAAGAAATCGTGAGAGTTACTGCCAGAAAAGACCAGTGGGGAGAAGTAGAAGAGTGGATTTGCGATACTTGTCGTTTTGAAAGAAAAAATGTTTCCGATTGGAATATAGAAGGACCAAGACATTTAGACAGACATTCTGTAATTTCTTTAAATCATTACGAAAAGAAAACAGATAGCTATAATGTGCTAGAAAATACAGATGCAAAAGAAATTGGTTCTCAAGACGAAAAAGAAATTCAAAAATTGATAACGAAGTACTTTAATGAGAGATATTCTCCATTAAAATTCAAATAAATTAATATGGATTTAATTACATTTAAATTAATACTTGTACTTGCGCTTTTCCTTTTATCGCTAACTATAGCGGCTTACTCTACATGGGCAGAAAGAAAAGTAGCATCTATCATGCAGGACAGAATAGGACCCAACAGAGCAGGACCTTTCGGTTTGCTACAACCTCTTGCAGATGGAGGTAAATTTTTCTTTAAAGAAGATTTTACACCGGCAAATGCAGAAAAATTTCTCTTTGTATTAGGACCTGCATTGGTAATGTTTATCTCATTAATTACAGGTGCGGTTATTCCGTGGGGAAAAACATTAAATTTTGGTGGAATTTCTTACGATTTACAAGTTGCTAATATTGATGTTGGTGTACTTTTCATCATTGGTATGGCTTCAATCGGAGTTTATGGAATTATGATCGGAGGCTGGGCTTCTAACAATAAATATTCATTATTAGGTGCCATCAGAGCTTCTTCACAGATGATTTCTTACGAATTGGCAATGGGACTTGCACTGCTTTCTATCATTATGATGACAGGAAGTTTAGATTTAAAAGTAATTACCGAAAATCAGACTGAAGGTAAACTTTGGGGAATTATTCCTTTTGGTTCCGGGATGAACTGGAATATTTTCTATCAGCCATTGGCATTCTTAATTTTCTTTGTAGCCGCTTTGGCAGAAACCAACCGTCACCCTTTCGATTTACCTGAATGTGAATCTGAATTGGTAACAGGATATTCTACCGAATATTCTTCAATGAAATTAGGTTTATACATGTTCGGGGAATATGTGAATATGTTTATTTCCAATGCTTTCATGGTCGTTCTTTTCTTCGGAGGATACAATTATCCGGGAATTGAATGGGTTACCCAAAACTGGGGAGAAAATACTGCAGGGATTTTGAGTATTGTAGCATTTTTAACCAAAACAGTAATAGGAATCTTAATTTTTATGTGGATCAGATGGACGTTACCAAGATTCAGATACGACCAGTTGATGCACTTAGGATGGAAAACTTTAATTCCTTTGGCATTAGTAAATTTGATGATTACAGGAGCAGTGATTCTTGCTTTCGGTAATTAATTTGAAAATGAAATAATTTGAGAATGTTGAAAATGACATAAACTTTTTTAACATTCTCAAGGAGATATAAATTTGAAAATGAGCTGATGAGGAGCAGCGATGGAATACACTTCCATCACCCCGGCTTCCATCTTCCAACATTTAATAATAAAAGAAAATGAAACTTACAAACAGATCGAAAGTTGTTTCAAATAAAGAGATGACCTTTTCTGAGAAAATCTACCTTCCGGCGATTTTTAAAGGAATGGGAATCACCTTTAAGCATGCTGTAAGAACCGTTGTAAAACGTGCTCCGGCAGTTTATGCCTATCCCGAAGTACAGAAGCCAAGAGCGGATATATGGAGAGGGCAACATGTTTTAAAAAGAGACGAAGAAGGGCGAGAAAGATGTACTGCTTGCGGATTGTGTGCTGTAGCTTGTCCTGCAGAAGCTATTACAATGACTGCCGCTGAAAGAACCAAAGAAGAGAAAAATCTTTACAGAGAAGAAAAATATGCTTCAATATATGAAATCAATATGTTGAGATGTATCTTTTGCGGAATGTGTGAAGAAGCTTGTCCGAAATCTGCAATATATCTTACAGACAGATTGGTGGATGTTGAGACCAACAGAGGATCTTTCATCTATGGTAAAGATAAATTGGTTGAGAAAATAAATGAAAGGATTGATATCACCGAAAGACAATCCGAGAAACAAAAAAATGCGGTAAAATAATGGATCAGTTTTTATTTTTCTTGGTGGCGTTTTTAGCAGTGGCAAGTGCGGTTTACTTCGTTTTTGCAAAAAATCCTTTATATGCTATTCTGTCATTAATTGTTACAATGTTTTCTATTGCAGGAATGTATATTCTTCTGAATGCGCAGTTTCTTGCTATTATTCAGATTATTGTTTATGCAGGTGCCATTATGGTTCTGTTCCTTTATATTCTGATGATGCTTAATCTTAATAAGCAAGACGAAAGTAAGAAGAACAATACTTTAAAATTTATTGGAGTTTTTACAGCAGGTCTTCTATTGGTCGGAATTTTAGGCGTTTTCAGAGGTGTTCAGGAAAAACACGTATTGGTAGAAAATGTAGATCAAGGAGTTGGTCTTACAAAAAATCTTGGAAGACTTTTGTTTAATGAATATGTTTTACCGTTCGAACTTGCTTCCATCCTGATTTTGGCAGGTATTGTAGGTGCGGTACTAATTGGTAAAAAAGATTTATAAAATTATGGGAGAAGTAAATACATTTATGCAAAGCATCCCTTTGGAATATTTCATTACTCTTTCTTCGGTATTATTCTGCCTTGGAGTTTTGGGAGTATTAATCAGAAAAAACGCGATTGTAATTTTGGGCTGCGTAGAGCTTATGCTTAATTCTGTAAACCTTTTACTGGCTGCATTTGCTGCTTATAATGGCAACAGCGACGGTCAGCTTTTAGTTTTCTTTATTATGGTAGTTGCAGCAGCAGAAGTTGCGGTTGGGTTGGCTATCATTGCAATGCTGTATAGAAACACCCGTTCTGTGGATGTAGGAATTTTTAATAAATTAAAAGGATAAGAAAGAATGGAGAATTTAATTTATGCAATAGTACTTTTACCACTAATTGGTTTTCTTATCAACGGACTGTTTGGAAAAAATCTTCCAAAAATTGTTGTCGGAAGTTTAGCAACAGCTGCTGTTTTTGGATCTTTCTGTATTGCAGTAAGCTTATTTTTGAAATTTGATTCAGAAAGCCCTGCTGTAATTGTTAAAGCTTTTGAATGGTTCAGAGTAAATGGGGTTTTAATTAACTTCGGGTTTCAGATTGATCAGTTATCCTTAATGATGGTGATGATTATTACCGGAATCGGATCTTTAATTCACTTGTATTCTATTGGATACATGAGCCATGATAAAGGTTTCTATAAATTTTTCACGTACTTAAATCTTTTTATCTTCTCTATGTTACTTTTGGTAATGGGAAGTAATTATATGATTTTGTTCATCGGTTGGGAAGGTGTAGGTCTTTGTTCTTATTTATTAATCGGATTTTGGTATACCAATCAGGAATATGGTAAAGCTGCAAGAAAAGCTTTCATTATGAATAGAATTGGTGACCTTGGCTTACTTATAGGAATCTTCATGATTGCGGCTCAAACCAATTCTGTAGATTATATTTCGGTTGCACAAAATGCTGCTAAATTTGAGTTGGATGGAAATATCATCATATTCATTACAGCGAGTTTATTTATTGGAGCTATCGGTAAATCTGCACAGGTCCCATTATATACTTGGTTACCGGATGCAATGGCGGGACCAACTCCTGTTTCTGCATTAATCCATGCGGCTACGATGGTTACAGCGGGTATCTATTTGGTAGTGAGATCTAATTTCTTATTTACACTTGCACCAACAGTTCAGGACGGAATTTTATTAATAGGGTTCTTAACTGCAGCATTGGCCGGTTTCTACGCTTTGCGTCAGAACGATATCAAAAAAGTTTTAGCCTATTCTACAGTTTCTCAACTTGGTTTTATGTTCATTGCTTTAGGATTGGGAGCTTATACAACAGCAATGTTTCACGTAATGACTCACGCTTTCTTTAAAGCTTTATTATTCTTGGGAGCAGGTTCTGTAATCCATGCGATGAGCAACGAACAGGATATGAGATTTATGGGAGGTTTAAAGAAATATATTCCATTAACGCACATCACTTTTCTTATAGGAACATTGGCAATTTCAGGATTCCCTTTCTTTTCAGGGATGATTTCTAAAGATGAAATTCTAGTGGCGGCTTTTGCTAAAAATCCTATCTACTGGGTAATGTTGTTTATATTGGCAGCAACTACAGCTGCATATATGTTCAGACTGTATTACTTAACTTTCCACGGAGAGTTTAGAGGAACAGAAGAGCAGAAACATCATTTGCATGAAAGCCCAATGAATATGACTTTGCCTCTTATCATTTTGGCTATACTTTCAGTAATTGGAGGTTTCATCAACTTGCCGCATTTCATTGGGCATGGTCATTATGCTAAACTTATGGAGTGGCTGAAACCGGTACTTACTGAAGAAAGTTTCAAAAAAATGGAAGCAACTCTTTCCGGAGTTGATTTTAATACGGAAATGATTCTTTTGGGAGCAACAGTTTTAATGTTCTTTGCCGTTTGGTTTATTGTTAAAAATATGTATGTCAACAAAAAGAAATTGGCGAAAGCTGAAGAAGATTATACTGGCTGGGAAAAACTTTCTGCGAAGAAATTATATGTGGATGAACTTTACAATGCCTTAATTGTAAAAACTTTTGAAGGACTTGGACGCGGAGGAAAAATGTTCGACAAAGGAGTTTTAGACCGTTTTGTGAATTACGTAGGTGAAGGTGCCGAAGATAGCGGAAAATCTATGAAACGTATTCAGAACGGTAATGTAGAGAACTATGTTCTTATCATGGCCTTAGCTGTGGGAATTATACTGATTGTTAACTTTATACTACAATAATGTCTTATTATTTACTATTAACATTATTACTATTACCTCTCGTTGGTTCGGGATTAGTTTTTGCGTGGAGAAATACATCCAGCAAATATTTGGCGCTGGGAATTGCATTGGTTCAAATGTTCGTTACATTTTATATGCTTTCGGATTTTGATTTCAATCTTACTGTAGACAGTAGTTTGCAATATGAGATTACCTATCCTTGGTCTAAATTCATTAAAAGCAGCATTCATCTAGGAATAGACGGAATGAGCATGCTTCTGCTGTTGCTCACCAACATTCTTTCGCCTTTAATTATTCTGTCATCTTTCAACGAAAATGTAAGCTACAAAAATTCTTTTTACGGACTTATTTTGATGATGCAGTTTGGTCTTGTGGGAGTTTTTACTGCTTTAGATGGTTTGTTATTTTACATTTTCTGGGAAGTAACTTTAATTCCGATTTGGTTTATTGCGGCACTTTGGGGGCAAGAAAACAAAAGATTTGAATTTACCACAAAATTCTTTGTATACACATTTGTAGGATCATTATTTATGTTGGCGGGGATTATCTATGTAGGTATTCATTCGGCTTCATTTGCGGTTACCGATTTGTATAATGCAGATCTTACAGATACACAGCAGATTGTAGTATTTTGGTTTATTTTCTTTGCATTTGCAGTAAAACTTCCGGTTTTTCCATTTCATACTTGGCAACCAGATACTTATACTTATTCTCCGACTCAGGGATCGATGCTATTGTCGGGAATTATGCTGAAAATGGCAATTTATGGAGTAATCCGATATTTGCTTCCTATTACGCCAACAGCAATCTTAGGAATTTCAGGACAAATTGTAATTATCCTTGCAATTATTGGGATTGTTCATGGAGCTTTAATTGCAATTATTCAGAATGATATGAAGAGAATCATTGCATACTCATCATTTTCACACGTTGGATTAATGGTTGCAGGTATTTTTGCTTCTGCGGTGCTTACTTTAAGAGGAACTTTTACAATAGAAGGTGCGGAAGGAGCATTAGTACAAACTTTTGCACACGGTGTAAACGTTGCGGGTTTATTCTTCTGTACAGATATTTTGTATAAGAGATTTAAAACAAGAGACATCAGACAAATGGGTGGATTGGCAAAAGTGGCTCCTAAATTTGCAGTACTTTTCCTTTTAATTATATTAGGATCTATGGGAGTACCTTTAACCAATGGGTTTATTGGAGAATTTATCCTGATTAAATCTATTTTTGATTTTAATGTTTTAGCCTCTGTAATTGCTGGTCTTACCATTATTTTGTGTGCGGTTTATCTTTTAAGATTTTACGGAAAAGCAATGTTTGGAGAAGGAGATGCTTCAGTTTTGAGTACTGCTAAAGATTTATCTCCTGTTGAGTTTTCAGTTTTAGCGAGTATAGCTGTTTTTGTAATTCTTTTGGGAGTTTTTCCTCAACCGATTATTGATATGGTAGGTACTTCGTTAAAATTTGTTTATACATCTTTAATTAATTAAAAGATCGTAAGATTCAAAAATTAAAAGATTAATTAAATAATTTAAAAAATAAGAGAATAATGAAATTGAGATGTATAGATTTCTCTGAATCTCAATTCTCGAATCTCAAATCTATATTATGAGTGTTTTAATTATTGTTTTCCTGACAGCCGTTGCTGCATTATTCACGGGAGTTTTTGAAAAAGGAAAATTCGCAAGATACATTGGGATTTTTGGATTAATAGTCGCTTTGTATGTAAGTTTTTTACCCGAAGCTTCTTTCTTCGAAAAGTACAGATTAATGTATGAATACGGAGCCAATACAGCTTTGTTTACCAAAATTTCAATTGTAGTAACGCTGCTTTTATTCTTTTTAGGAGGTTTTGCATTCAGCAATCACAGAAACCATCAGTCCGAATTATATGCATTAATGCTTTTTGCATTATGCGGGAGTTTCATACTGTTCGGATATCAGAATTTAGTAACATTATTTATTGGTATCGAAATTCTGTCTATTCCTTTATATGTAATGGCAGGAGCGAATAAAACTGATTTGAGATCCAATGAAGCTTCATTAAAATATTTTTTAATGGGTGCTTTTGCAACAGGTTTTTTACTGTTAGGAATTGCATTCATATACGGAAGTACAGGAACGTTTGATTTATATAGAATTCAGGATTTTACCACAGTAAACCCTAAAAACGGAATGCTTATTCTTGGAGCTGTTTTAATGCTTTGTGCTATGGCTTTTAAAGTGGCATTAGCTCCGTTCCACATGTGGAGCCCAGATGTTTATCAGGGATCACCCTCTTTAATCACTGCTTTTATGGCAAGTGTTGTTAAGATTTCAGGATTTTTTGCTTTATTCAGATTAATGACTATCGGATTTTCTGGAGTAACACATGAATGGATTAATATTCTTGGAGTATTTATCATCATAACATTACTGTTGGCAAACGTAATGGGATTGGCTCAAACCAATGCAAAAAGAATGTTGGCATATTCGTCTGTATCACATGCGGGTTATATTGGTCTAGTTTTCTTTGGAATGAATACTTTATCTACTTATACTTTAGCATTTTATTTATTTGCATATTCTTTAGCTACAGTAGGTGTTTTTATGTGTTTAATTTGGGTAGAAAAACTAAAAAGAGAAACATCTTATGGAGCTTTTAAAGGATTGGCGAAATCTGAGCCGCTTTTGGCTGTTGTAGCCACTGTTTCTTTACTCTCCATGGCAGGAATACCATTAACCGCAGGTTTTATGGGTAAATTTTCATTATTTTCTCAAGCTTTATCAAGAGACAACAATGCATTTTTAGTTATAGTAGCGGTATTAGGTTCTGCAATTTCAATTGCTTATTATTTAAGGTTGATTATTGCTATGTTTTTTTATAAAGAATCTAGTTTTAAAACAACAGAAAGAGTTACAGTTACTTATAATATTGTAGCAGTTGTTATTATTGCATCATTGGTTATTTTGGGTATTTTCCCAGACTTATTTGCTAAGCAATTTGGATTATAAATAATTATTATTACTAATAATAAGAATAAAGCACGGCTATTAGCTGTGCTTTTTTCAAGTGATGCTAATTCTATCTTAAAGTTATTAAAATTGGCATTCAATTAATTTTTGATATTATGTACTTTGTAAATTAATACTCGAATGAAATAAATATTTAAAGAATATTTGAAATTTAAGTTTCTGAAATATAGTTTTATAGCGTGTTTATGGGAATTTTCTTGAAGAAATATTTGGTTAATATTATTTTTCATTTTATATTTGCACCACTTAAAAACAAGGACATTCCTCCTTAGCTCAGTTGGTTAGAGCATCTGACTGTTAATCAGAGGGTCGCTGGTTCGAGCCCAGCAGGAGGAGCAAAAAGACTTACAGAAATGTAAGTCTTTTTTATTTTAAGAATGATTATTGCTATTAAAATTTTTTTGAATAGGAAAAGGCTATGGATCAGTAACAAAAGTTGGGGATTAATATTAAAAATTGATATTTTTGCAGAGGATGAAAACAGAAGACCTACTCAAGTTATTATTGCCTGAATACTTAATCGAATACT
>NZ_JADQBD010000090.1:0-9108 GCF_017808115.1 Chryseobacterium sp. RR2-3-20
TTAATTTTGAATCCATAAGAAGGTTTTTTTGTTGTCAACCTCAAAGATACTTTGAGTTACTTTAATTCCTTCTTATTTTTTTATTTAGGACGCTATTGAGAATAAATGAAACAATTGTAAGAATGTAAACCACTATATAAAAAGCCAAACAATTTCTTTGTCTGTATTTACTTTTTTGAAGAAAGTACTCGGATTATTGTTAGTAAGTTCCATAAAATTTTTTACAAAATGTGATTGGTCATAGAATAAGTTTCCGTGAGCTAATTTAGTTAAATTTATAGTTTTTCGCTGATTAGTAATTGAACTTCTAAACCTGTGAATTTTTCGATACTCAGTAGGTGATTTCCCCAATGTTTTTAAAAATAATTTGTGCAAATATTGTCTTGAAAAATTGTACTTCTTCGCTATATCGTGAATTCGTAAATCAGTTTCTACATCTGCTAAAATACTTTCCATTATTGATAGTTGCTTATTTAGTAGTTTGGATATCAAATATGTTTCTAGTGCTTCAATTTGTTCAGTTCTATTTTCAAGTAGAAATATTTCTTTCATTTTAAAGGCGAAATCAGAAAAGGGAATGAAATCGGATGCATTTTTATATTTAAAAAGCGTTTCTGTATTTTCAATAAATTGGCTAATACCTAAAGGTTTAAAGTAAATAGTAATTTCATTAACAGGCTTTTCATACAACACTTCTATGGGTTTTGTGTAACTGGCAACATAGTTTACTACAATGTTATCTTGTGAACTGGATTTGACAACCAACTTACTTTCTTCAATTACAATTTCAATATTTTGGCTGATAGAAAGGATAAAATAATTGTTTGGGAATGTCCAATAATTAAATGAATTTGATTTTTCAGTTTGGGCAATAAAATAATAGCCCTCAATATATTTTTGTAGGGTTTTGTTTGTCGGTACAAAAAAATCAAGGTTCATAAAGTTTTGTCGGGTTGTTTTTGGGTTGCAGCTAACGGCTTGGAGCTTTGCGAGGTTGCGGACTAAAGAAGCCGAACCTTTCGATTAAACACCAATGTTCAAAGATAGGTAATAAACTTGAATTTAGCACCTTTCCCCGCAATCTCGCAAAACTCTTGTTATATGCTGTGCCATCTATTCGGCAAGGTTGGTTTTTGGGGTTGGAGTGGAGGAAATTTATTCTTTTTTTTGGCGTTGGCATAAGTGGGAAAGGGAAAAGCTCTTTTGCAATCTTGGGTTTTGCGTTGGGTGTAGCGGATTGCAAATGTGCTTTTTCCTGTGCGGTGGCAAATTGTTTTATGTTTATTATTGCACCAGTTAAATGTATTTTAGCCGTTACTAAATTATATTTTTCAGTTAGTAGTTTTATAGTTTCAGACGGTAATTTAATGCTTGCAGTAGCTAAAATATTAAATTCAGTTTTTAATTTTGTTTTTGCAGTTAGTAATTTTATAAATGCAGTTGATAAAAGTATAAACGCAGTGGTCAATTTTATAAATGATGTTGCGAAAATTATACTTTTACCTTTCACAATATTAATCTTTCTTGATTACTTTAAATTCTAAACCGCTTACTTGTTTGTATTGAGGGCTGTTTGCACCGAAAACACTTTTTACATATTGTTTTACTTCTTTTGAAGTTTGCACCAAGCCAGTTAATGGGTTGTAAAGTGTTTGGTTTCTCTCTATCATTGCGTTGCTGTAACCTGTGTATGCGTTAATAAGGTTGGTGTTTTTGGTTTGTAATTCTGTGAGTTTGGTTTGTAAGGTGGCGACTTGTAATTCTATTTCGTTGGGTGTATAGTTGCTGTTTTGTTCTACTACTTGTATAAGGTTTGCGAAATGGTCTATTAAGCGGTCATACGATTGTTGTGAAGTAGAAATGCTGTTTGTAGTTGGTGCGTTTTCTGGAGTTGTTTCTTCTGTAGTTGTTTTTTTGGAAGATGTACCTTGTAATTTTTTGTTTACCGTTCTTGCATCTGCAATGGCTAAAGTATCTGCACCTGAAACGGCAAAAGCATTGATAATTTTGGTAGCCAAAGGTTTTAAATTGGCAAATGTATTTCTACGCTCGTTAGTAGCTTTATCAAAAGCTGTTTTTTGGGTTTTGGTTGCGTTTAGTTTGTCTTGTGTAAGCTGATACAATGCTTGTAGTTGTGGAATTTTTAAACTTTCTTTGGTTGGGTTATAATTTGCTCCATACCCTTGACAAAAAGAGATAAGGTCTTGAAAGTTTGCAATGTTTTTTGCGTGTCCTGTTTCAGAAGTAGATGCCATAATGATTTTATTTTTAGGTTAATACCACAAAAATAATGAAAAATAATTTACAAATTATTTTCTAACTGGTTTTCTACAAGATTATAGTATTCGCTTTTATTTTTTAATAAAACGCTATGAGTTCCTTGCTCTACAATACTACCATTTTTTAAAACAATTATATTATCCGCATTTTTAACTGTACTTAGTCTATGAGCTATGATTATTGCTGTTTTACTTTTTAAATAGTCATTTAGATTATGCATTATTTTGTTTTCATTAATAGTATCTAAATTTGAAGTTGCTTCATCAAAGAATATGAAATCAGGATTTTTATAAATAGCTCTAGCAATAAATAATCTTTGTTTTTCTCCACCACTTAATGATATACCAGACTCACCAATTTGTGTATTGTAATTCATCGGTAATTTTTTAACAGTATCTTCTAATTCAGCAATTTTTAAAGAATAAAGGAGTTTCTCTACGTTTATATTGTCTTCAGAGAGACAAATGTTTTCTGCGACTGTACCACTAAAAATAAATCCATCCTGCATAATAACCCCACAATTTTTCCTCCATTCTTTTAGGTTTATAGTTTCGATATTATCATTATCAATTGAAATTTCACCCTGTAAAGGAAAATAAAAACCAAGTAACAGTTTCATTAGTGTAGATTTACCACTACCACTAGCTCCAACAATAGCGGTTATTGAATTTTTAGGAATAGTAATATTTATATTTTGAAGGACATTATTTTCATCATTTGAATTGTATTTGAAATCGACGTTTTCTATGGTTATTTTTTTAACTTCTGAAAAATCGGAAATGTATGATTGATTAGATTTTATTTCTTCATCTTTTTCATAGACATCAGATAATCTATCAAATGCTAAATTTAATCTTTGAAAAGTTTGAGAAAAATTAATAATATCATTTATTGGAGCAGATAATTGGCCTAAAACATAACTAATCATTAGCATAGTTCCTAAAGTCATCTCATTATTAATAACAAAATATGAGCATAATCCAATTAAAAAAATATCTCTAAACTTTGAAATAAAATTATTGCTATTGAACATATAGAAACTAATGTATGAATCTTTTATTTTAAATTTATTGAGTTTTTGCTCTGACTGTTGCCATTTTTTAATTTTAAAATTTTCAGCACTGTTTACTTTGATTTCTGTTATGCCCATAATCAATTCGTAAATCATATTTCTATTTTCTGACTCCGAATTAAAAAGAGAATAATCAATAAATTTTTTCTTTCTTAAAAAAAGTAATGTGATTACGATAGCAATAATGCTAAATATGAAAAAAATAAAGAAAACATATATATTATAGGATATTAGTATGGCAGAAAAGACAAGTAAATTTAAAAATGTAACAATTAGGTCTATTATATTTTGAGAAATAAAAGCGTTTATTCTGTTGTGGTCATTTAAACCTTCAATTAAATCAGACTTGAATTTTTTCTCAAAAAAACCAATAGGTAAGCTAAAGATTTTATTGAAATATATGTTTTTTAAATCTATATTAATATTTAAACTTATTTTAGTAGATAATATTTCTGAAAGGCTAGTGGCTATTAAATTACCTACAACAAAAAGAAACTGGGATAATAAAATTAGCCAAACTAAATTAATATTTTTATTAAGAATGCCTTTATCAATATTATCTTTTAAAAGTAATGGAACACCCCAATTTGTTATCAGTGATACAAAAGTTAAAAAAAGAATTAAAAATAATTTTGATTTTTTTTGTGATAAAATATTTAATATTTTATTTTTAACAAAAGTGTTTTTTTTTGAAATCTTTTCATCTAATGTATTAGTGAAAAATTTTTCGTTCGGATTTGATATAATGGCAATGCCTGAATTGCCACTATACCATTTTTCTATTAATGTTTCTTTATTTATTTTAATTCTACCAAAACTTGGGTCAATAATGTGAAATAAAACTTCTTTTTTTTTATATTCTATTTTTTCTAATACAACATAATGGCCTGGCTTAAAATATAAAATTGCAGGTAACGGCATTTCATTAATTTCATTTAATGTAATATTAATTGAATGTGAATCAACACCTATAATATCAAAGAAATTTCTAATATCTTTTATTGAAATGCCTAGTTTAGATACTTCACAATTTGTTTTTATTGTATTAATATCATATGTTTTGCCATGATATTGGGTAATCATTTGAATACAAGCTATACCACAATCATTTGCACTTAATTGATATTTGAATTTAATTTTTTTATTCATTAAAAAATAACTTTTCTAATCTAGTTAAAATGATTTCATCTTTTTTTGTTTCACTATAGCCCATTTGGCAAGAATCAGTACCTAGCAATTCTAGGTTTATTTGATGACAACCACCACCACACAGGGGTAATATTCTACAACTTTGACATGCTTTTGACTGGATTTTTAATTTTTTCCAAGTTTCAATTTTTTCATTCCAAATTAATTTACCATTATCATCAATAAAGCCATAACTATTTTCTTTGTTAAAATCTCTAGCTGTACATTTATAAATATCTCCATTAAAATTTACAACAACTTCATTTTCTTTATCTGCATAACAAGGTTTTTGATAATTTTCAATAATATCGTTTCTAACTACTCTAAAACTCTTTTCTTCAAATAATTGCTTGGTATTTTCAATAAATTCATCAATATCTTCTACTTCTTCTTTATCTTGCCAAACTCTATGAAAATCTACACTTAGATTCTTCTTAATTTCATTTGTAAAATGTGAAATATCTTGCAAAATATCAATTATTGAGTACGCTGTCAAAGCAGTGTAATTAATTCTTAATACTACTTCAACTCCATTTTCTAATAATCTTTTGATTGAGTTAATTATTACATCATAAGATCCTTCCTCTTTTTGTGCTACTCTAACCTTATTATGTTCTTCTCTGTTTCCGTCAAGAGTAATTTGAAAATGTTTATATTCTTTTTTCTCTGTCAAATGGTTAAGAATAGTGTCACTTAATAAATAACCATTCGAAGTAAAGGAAACTTCAAAATTTATATTTTTATGTATATCATATTTAGTACGATAGTAATCAATAATAGGGCGAGTAACTTTAGAGTAATACATAAGTGGCTCTCCACCAAAAAATGCCAAATCAAATGTTTTAAGATTTGGTTTATTTATTAAAATATTGTCAATTAGTTTTAAAATTTTAGACACATTGTTGGATGACATTTTTGAACCGACAATATGAGATTCATAACAATACCAACAACTAAAATTACAGCCCATTGTAGGATTAATTATTAACTTGTAATAATCATCATTGTTTTCAATCTGTTTACCTAGATTTATTACTTCTTGTAATTCATTTTTGTCTTCAGAAACGATTGCATTTATTTGAATTAAATTATTGTAGATTTCAGAATCTTGATACGATAGATGTTCAGGAGATAATTTTAATAAATCGGTTTTTGTATTTGAAATAACAATAGATTTGTCTTCTTTAGAATTATATAAAACACTTAAAGAAGAACTTAATTGTATTAGAGAATTATATTTACTGTATTTCATATTTTTCAGATTTTAAAAATAGACTGTTATAAGCGAAATTTATTATTGTTTAGTTAAAAAGCTGTACACTTACGAGAATTAAGTGCATTATCACATTGATTATTTGAACACTTGTTGTTAATTGAACCATCGCATTGGTTATTACCATTAACACAATTACCATCATTAATACTGTTTTCTAATGCTAAACCTCCAATTTCTTTTCCAGAAAGATTAAAAAACACCATAGACTCTTGGTTGCTATCAAGCATTTTTTGCTCTAATTTTGCAACGAATTTTGAAAATTTGTTTGTTGTATCCATATCTTTAAATTTTATTATGGATTAATTCCTACTCTGTTAGGGCTTTTCGGATTACGCCTTGCTTATAACAATCTATTATTTATTTCTGAAGATTTATCTTCAATTTTTTTTATTTTTTTATTTCCAAAATTATATCTCAAACTAAATTTTATATTTCTAAAATATTCTATATTTTTTAAAAAACTATATGTTGCTTTATTTTCAGTTATATTTAGATTAGGTCTTAACAAGTCATATGCACTCAATGAAAAATTAAAGTTTTTATATGTTTTAGTAAAATCTAAAACAAGACTATGCAGATTATTTAAATTCCCGAAAACTGCATTAATGCTGCTATTATAACCATATATTAATGACATATTAAAATCTTTTTCTTTGGAAAGATTAATTTGATTTTTTAATCTAAATGAATAAGAATTATTTTGAAAACTCATATCAAAATCATTATAAAACCCATAAGAGTCTTGATATTTATAATTAAAAATTGCTGTAAAATTCAAATTTTTATTAAAGAAATTATTTGTATAAGTGAAGTTTAAATTTATGTCGTTACCATTTCCATAATTAGCGGTTGTTCTTTGTATTAAGTTTGATGGAAGTACAATATCAAAATCATTAAATAGATTTTTGTCATAGATATAAGAAACATTTAGAAAATATCTATTTTTAAATGAGTAACCTAATGTAAGTTCATAACTTAATGTAGGTAATAAATTGGGATTGTTTATTGTATAAGAATTTGAGGAATTATAGCGGACAAAAGGGTTTAGTTGTGTATAATATGGTCTCAAAATATAAGAACTTGCGTCCAATGAGATTTCATTGTTTTCGTTTGGCATAAATAAAAGTGAAAACGAAGGAAATAAATAAGTGTTCTTTATTTTTGTTATATCGTCATTTGTGATTGTTCTCCCTTTGCCTTCAAAATTTTCTAATCTAAAACCAATTTTCCCTTCCCATTTCTCATTAAATATTTTTTCATAATTTATATAACCAGCCAGTGTTTTATCTGTATAAGTATAATTATTAGTCTGTAAAGGGTCTGAAACATAACCAAGTCCTTCAAAATTGCCATGAAAAAAATCATTTTTTATATCGCTATAAATAAAATTGCCACCAAAAAATAATTTATTATCTTCATTAATAATTTTTGTAATATCTATTTTTGAGGCATTAACATTAAATTTTTCATCTTGAATTTGCTTAAATTTCTCATTTGGAGAATTGGAATTTATAAAATCAAAATTATTGTCAAAGTTGTTATTTCTTATAACTTGAGTATTATCAATATAAATATTTGAACCTAAACTATCCAATTGATGCGTGTAGTTTAGGTTAGCTCTAAAAGAATTATTATTTGGAGATTGTTTAGTTATATTATTTAATGAAGTAGAATTGATATTTTCAGAATCAATATTTTTAAATATGTTATTTGCTTCAGTATTAGATTTTTTATCATTTAATCTATACCCTAATTGCAAACCAATATTGTTTTTTTCGTTTATCTTAAAATCAGAGTTTATAAAGTATGAATAATTTTTACTTTTGTCTATTGTGTTTGACTGTATTTGAGTTTGCTGATTAGCTGGAATGTTATTATACAAGTAACTAAAACGACTAAAGTTTTTAGTATTATCGATATTAACTCCAGATGTAATATTTACTTTTTTCTTTGAGTATGATAAGAAGCCACTACCATATTGTGAATTATAATAAGATTGATTGGTTGATGTACTAATGGAACCTTTTATACCCTCATTTTCATTGTTTTTCAAAATAATATTTATAATTCCATTTTTATTGTTTGCTTCATATTTACTATCTGGATTTGCAATAATTTCTACTTTCTTTATGTTACTCGCTGGAATTGATTTAATCATATTTAATGCAATATCATTTTCACCAACAGGTTTGCCATTAATAAAAATTGTTGCTTCTCCTTTATTGAAGATACTTATACCTTTTTCTGAGGAATTTAAAATGGGTACATAGTTTAAGACTTCATACGAGCTTTTACCTTTTGAAAATTGAGATGTTGAAATATTATCTACAACGAATTTTCCAAGTTCTTTTTTTATGTTTGTTTTTTTCCCAATAACTACAATCTCTTGTAAAACTTTTGAATTGTCAATTATAATTTTTCCTAAATCAATATTTGCATTTAGTTCTAAATCTTTTTCGTAATATATTTCATTAAACTGAACAATTTGCAATTTTACATTTTTAATAGTAGTATTAAGGGTAAAAACACCTTCGATATTTGTTAAATCACCTTCAATCGAAACTTTGTCTGAATTTTTAATAATTACATATATGTTTTCAATTGGTTTATTGTTTTCATCAACAACAATTCCTGTAACTTTCATTTGACTATAGCCTAATGAAAAGAATAGAATAAATAATAATAATAAGGTATAATTGTGTTTCATGTTTTTTTATACAATTTTAGGATATTTCTTTCAGTAAAACTATACCCAAAAGTTCTATTTTAGAAAATCGGGTAAATTAATATTGTTTTCTTTTAAATATTCTATTGTTTTTAATTTTATATCATTATCATTTATGCAACAACATGATAAGGAGCAAAGAAAATCAGGAGTTACTTTGTAAAATTCAGATAGTTTTTTGATTTTTTCGTGAGTTAGTTTTACATATCCATTTTCAATTTTAGAATACGCTTTTTGTGAAATACCTAATTCAAATGCTATCTCGGTTTGTGATAATCCGTTTGCTAATCTTAATTCTTTTAACTTTTCCATAGTTAATTAGTTAGGTGTTGGACAAATTAGCTCTTTTTGCATTTTTTGCATTGGCTTTCGGTTGGGAAAAATGCAAAATGTGCTAATGAGCGTTGGCAAAAAAGGTTGGGCAAAAAAAGAATAAATTTCTGCGTTGGCTTTTCTGCGGTTGTTTGGTGTATTATCCTGAAATAGTTGACACATTTTTCAGTTATTTTGTTTTGTTAAAGTTATCAATTTTTTGTCGTTTGTAAGATTTATATTTTACATTTTCTT